>NZ_JAALFC010000005.1 GCF_011058155.1 Litoribacterium kuwaitense
GGAGAACAGCAACCTTAGAGCCAAAACGTTCTTTGAAGCGCTGCACCATCATCGGCGTTAACGATATTTCTGGCACGAGAACGATCGCTTCCTCACCTCTGCTAGCACATTGGCAATCGCTTGCAAGTACACTTCTGTTTTTCCGCTGCCAGTTATCCCATGCAGTAAAACGGCTTCGCTACCTTTTGATCGCATGCTTGCTTGATGGCATGTAACGCGTGCGCCTGGTCTTTCGAGAGCGTCAATGGTGGTTTAAGTGGACTGTCTATTGCAAAAGGGTCTCGATATTGCTCTCGCTCCTCAATCGAGACGATCCCTTTTTCTTCTAAAGCTTTTACAGTGGCATAACTTGCCTGGGCCATCTCTGTTAAACGGCTTAAAGCAAGACCGTCTCGTGCTTCCTGCAGGTGTTGAACGACGTCTTTTTGCCGAATGGCTTGGGCAGACAAGCGTTCATAAGCTCGCTCGGCGTCTATCGTGAGCGTGACCCATTTCACCTTTTTAATCGAGCCCTTGTCTTTTGCTTCATAAATGAGATCAAGCGCGCCCTGTTTTAAAGCAAGCTGTACTTCTCGCATGACATCAGGGTGCGCATCGATATCCTCCCAAAGCACTTCTTTGTTTCCAGCAAAAAAAGAACGCACTGTTTGTGATAACGCTTCTTCTTTTTGAAGAATGATTTTTTTTCGATAGGTTGATTTTAACGCCGAAGGAAGCATCGCTTGATAAGCAGAGATGAGAAAACAAAGCGTCGATTCAGCCAGCCACTTTCCCAGTGTCAATAACTCCTCTGTGAGTACAGGCTCCGGATCAAGCAACTCAACAATTGGCTTCGTTTTTAAAATGTCTGTCGTTGTTTTTACTTCAATGACCATGCCTTGAATTTTTCGTGGTCCAAAAGGAACGAGAACCCGCATGCCCGGTACAACCAGTCCTTCCCATTTTTCGGGAATCTCATAATCAAACAGCCGATCGGTCTGACGGACTGGCACATCGACAATGATAGATGCATACATCGTCAGTTCATCCTTTGTTCATAAGCTGATATATTTCACGAATTAGCTCTTCTGCAACTCGCTGTTTACTCATTCGTTGTAACGGTTTTTCCATGTCTTCTGTTATCATCGTCACTTCATTCTCATCAGATTGAAAAGCACTGTTTGGTCCGGCGATGGAATTGGCGACGACGAGATCCAGATTTTTCTTTTTCAATTTGGTTCTAGCATATTGCAGCACATTAGTTGATTCTGCTGCAAACCCGACGAGAAACGGCTTATCGGCTGCTTGGCCTAGATGCTCTAAAATATCCTTCGTTCGTTTCATTTCAATAACAAACGAACGATCTTTTTGTTTTTTTATTTTTTCCGTATGCACGTGAGCAGGCGTATAGTCTGCTACTGCTGCCGTTTTCATAATAAGATCATATTCACGATAAGCACTCATGACCGTACGGAACATGTCTTCTGCCGTAACGACTGGCACAAGCTGAACACCTTGAGGTTTATCGAGATGAACAGGACCTGAAACGAGAGTGACCTCTGCACCTTGTCGAGCCGCCTCAGCCGCCAGAGCGTACCCCATTTTCCCAGAAGAGCGATTGGTAAAAAAGCGAACTGGATCAAGCATTTCCTGGGTTGGTCCAGCCGTGACGAGTACTTTTTTCCCGTGAAGCAGCTGAGTCGACGAGTCTGCAAAAAAATGACTGATCGTCGCGACGATTTTTTCTGGTTCTTCGAGCCTTCCTTTGCCAACGTAACCACATGCAAGGTAGCCTTCATCCGGCTCGATAAAGCGTACACCTCGCTGAAATAACGTTTCGATATTGTCTTGGACAGCTGGGTGACCATACATATGTACATTCATTGCCGGCGCTACCCAAATCGGCGCAGACGTTGCTAGTAGAATCGTCGTGAGCATATCATCGGCAATGCCATGTGCCATCTTTGCCAATATATTGGCCGTTGCTGGGGCGACAATCACAAGATCCGCCCAATCTGCCACATCAATATGAGCAACGACCTCAGGATGATCTTCTTTAAATGTGTCCGTATATACGGGCTGCCGTGTTAATGCTTGAAAGGTAATCGGCTGAACAAATTTTTGGGCGGAATCTGTCATCACAACACGGACAGAGGCCCCCTTCTGCGATAATTGACTCGCCAGATTACACGCTTTATAGGCAGCAATTCCTCCAGAGACGCCTAAGACGATACGCTTTCCTTTCATCTCTTCACCTACTTTCATAAAATCATCACAGGCCATCGGATATCACAAACAATTGATGTGTCGCTGCTGCAGGCGCGTTACATTCGCCTAATAATCGACTAACGAACAACAGGCTCGTTAAAAAGAAAACAACCTATACCATTAGGTTGTTCACATTGTAGACAAAGTCGACCTTGACTTTGTCTGTTGCTTTTGTCCATTGTTATGTTTTAAAACGTGCCTATTTTTCAACCTGATTTGAAAACGAAGTTGAAAGTTGTTAAGTCGTCTGTGAATCTTCCTCAGAGTAATCTCCACGCAACGGCACAGTATCAACATAATCTACTGCTAATCGCCCGTTTCGAATTTCTTCAAGTGCCACACCAACATTTTTGTGCGAATGCGGAGACTTAATATAAGGCTGGTCATTCTCAAGCAATTGTCTTGCTCTTCTTGCGGAAACCGTTACAAGTGTATATTTGGAATCTATTGACTCCATCAGCGAATCAATCGATGGGTATAACATTATTGATCACTCTCCAGTGCTTTTTGATAAACAGATGCCACACGGCTGCGTTTGCAATGCTCAGCTGTGACAATGGCTTCGACACGTGAACACGCTTTTTCAATATGATCGTTCACGACGACATAATCATACTCGTCCATTAACTCAATTTCTTCTCTCGCTGCTTCCAGGCGGCGCGTGATCGTTGCTTCATCTTCTGTCCCACGCCCGAGAATACGCGAGCGAAGCTCAGCAAGAGACGGAGGGGCAAGAAAGAGAAAAACACCTTCAGGGAAGGCTTTCTTCACTTGCATGGCACCTTTTACTTCAATTTCTAAAAATACATCTTGACCCCTGTTTAACGTGTCATTGACGTAATCGATTGGTGTTCCATAATAATTTCCTGCATACTCGGCCCATTCTAACAGGCGATCCTCTTTAATGAGCTGCTCAAATTCGTCACGGGTTTTAAAAAAATAATCAACGCCTTCCACTTCACCAACGCGCGGAGCTCGTGTTGTCATCGAAATTGAATACTGTAATGATGTCTGCCTTTCAAATAAGGCTTTACGTACGGTTCCTTTACCTACCCCAGAAGGTCCGGACAGAACCAACAGTAGTCCCTTTTCTTTTAATTCCATCGTTTATCCTTCCTCCGGTAGTTCTTCTTTGTTCACTAACCGCTGAGCAACGGTTTCTGGCTGCACAGCTGATAAAATGACGTGGTCGCTATCCGCGATGATGACAGCGCGTGTCCGCCTTCCATATGTAGCATCAATAAGCATATTACGATCTCTTGCTTCTTGAATAATTCGTTTAATAGGTGCTGACTCTGGACTAACGATTGAAATGATTCGATTTGCAGAAACAATATTTCCAAAGCCAATATTAATGAGTTTAATACTCAACTGCCATTCCCCTCTCGCTTTATCATTCTAGCCTTTTGTCTTTCATTTTAAAATCAGGTACCGGTCAAATTTATTCAATATTTTGCACCTGTTCCTTCATTTTTTCGAGTTCAGCCTTCACGAGGATTACAGCCTCTGCGATGGAGAAGAGATGAGATTTTGAACCAATGGTATTGGCTTCCCTATGCAGTTCCTGCGTAATAAAATCCAATTTACGGCCCACAGGCTCTTCACTTTGAAGTGTTTTTTCAAACAGATGAATATGGCTATCAATACGAACTAGCTCTTCAGTGATGTCATACTTTTCAGCAAGAATCGCCACTTCAGCAAGCAGACGCTCCTCCGATGCTTCCGAAATGGCGTCATTTGCCTGCATATCCTTTAAGCGGGCAATCAACTTTTTTTCATATACGTCTGTAGCTTCAGAAGCATGGGCACGCACCTCACTGACGAGATGGCGTATCGTGTCAAGCCGCTTCATTAAATCGTTGTACAAGGTGTGCCCCTCTTCAGCTCTCATTTGTTGAAGCTGAGAGAGTGCCTCATCAGTGGCTTGCTGAATGTCATCCAGAAGGAAGGAAGGGACATTCTCTGATTCTTCCATTATTAAAACGCCTTCATGGTGAAAAAGAGACTCTAGCGTTACATCGTCATTCTTTTGAAACCTCTCTTTAGCTTGACGATAAGCCGTGACAATTTGTTCAGCCAATGCCCAATCAACCTTCACCTCTTTAGTGATCAGCGATTGTTCGTTAAAACTAATATGGACATCGATCTTCCCTCTTTGGATCTTTGAGGAGACGAGTGCCTTTATGCGTTCTTCAGCAGATGGAAGGGGGGAAGAGAGCTTGACGTTTATCTCTTTAAAGCGATGGTTAATGGATTTAATCTCTACGACGGTGCCATCCTTTGCAATCCCCCTACCGTATCCGGTCATACTTTTAATCATGGCTATCACATCCATACTTCATTTTAATGGATTTTACTGTGACAGACAAGTGGTGTACCGATTTAGGCTTCCAAATGCCTTAAGACTTCTTCAAGTGAAAGATGGATAATAAGAAAGTTGGAATAGCTGCCATACCCATCACGAGTAGCCATTCGCGAGCATCGAGCGGGACTGTATGAAAAATAGGCTGTAAAGCCGGAACGTACACAACTGCAACGACCATGACGAATGAAAGCAACACTGCCCCGACGAGATACATATTTTGAAAAGGGTTGCGATGAAAAATCGAGTGATCGCTCCGACAATCAAAAACGTGTACGAGCTGCGCCATGACGAGTGTTAAGAAAGCAACAGTCTGTGCTTCTATGAGTACACCGGTTTCCTCATAGGTGATTAGAAACGCCAAGAGTGAAACGATCCCGATGAGAAATCCGCGTGAAATAATTTTCCATGCGAGCCCACGGGAAAACACGCCTTCGTTTGGCGGACGGGGTTTTCGTTTCATTACATCGCCCTCGGGCTGGTCCATCCCTAAAGCAAGCGCGGGTAGCCCGTCGGTCACGAGGTTGACCCATAAAATTTGGATCGGAACGAGCGGCAGTGGCATCCCGAGAAGCATTGCAAAGAGCATCACTAAAATTTCACCGACGTTAGATGCCAATAAATAGCGAATAAATTTACGGACATTTTCGTAAATGTTCCGCCCTTCTTTCACTGCGGACTGGATTGTTTCAAACCGGTCATCAGTTAATATTAAATCCGACGCCTCACGAGCGACTTCGGTCCCTGTTTTACCCATAGAAATACCGATGTCAGCGGCTTTAATAGCTGGAGCATCATTGACACCATCACCTGTCATCGCACAGACGTGACCCCGTTTTTGAAACGCTTGGACAATCCATAGCTTATGCGCTGGTGACACTCTCGCAAAGACGTCAATGTTGTCGATCTCATTCGCGAGATCGTTTACAGTCATTTCTGCCATGTGACGCCCTTCCATCACCCTTCCACCCGTTCGGAGAATCCCTAAATCAGCTGCAATGGCTTCGGCAGTTTTTGCATGATCGCCTGTAATCATGACAGTTTTAATGCCAGCTTGCTGACATTCACGAATGGATTGCTTCACCCCTTCTCGTGGTGGGTCAAGCATTCCAGCCAGCCCGACAAGAATGAGCTGATCCTCTGCTAGCTGGAGCGTCGCTGCTTCTTCAAGCGAAGGTATTCGCTTATATGCGATGGCAAGCGTACGCAGTGCATCTTGAGCCATTTCGTCCACTTGCTTCGTCACTAGCGCTTTTTCAGAGGCACCGATTCGTTCGACTCGACCGTTCGACAATCGACGATTACAGCGGCTGAGGACGTAATCAGGTGCACCTTTGACAATAACGAAATACTCCTGTTTTCTGTTTTGGACAACAACACTCATCATTTTCCGGTTTGAATCAAATGGGTATTCCTTCTGTACCGAAAATTCCTCACGTAATTGAGCTCGCGAGATTCCAGCCTTCATCGCTAGTGTGAGCATCGCACCGTCTGTTGGATCGCCATTTAACACGTACGCACCTTCGTCATTTTCTTGAATGTCTGCATGGTTGCACAGCATGCCAAACGTTGCTAGCTGCAGCAAATGCTGCGATTGCTTTGGGTCTGCTTCACCGATCTGATCTCGTCGTTGAAAGGTGCCCTCAGGCGAATAGCCTGTACCGTGGACCCGCCACTCTTCTTCGCCTACACGTACACATTTTACCGTCATCTCATTTTTCGTCAGTGTCCCGGTTTTGTCAGAACAAATGACCGATGTACATCCGAGCGTTTCTACAGCTGGGAGCTTCCTTATAATGGCGTTGCGTCGGATCATTCGCTGCACACCTAAAGCAAGTGCAACGGTAACGATCGCAGGCAACCCCTCCGGAATGGCGGCAACCGCTAATGAAACACCAGCAAGCACCATCGTATACATATCATGACCTTGGACGATGCCTAAAAAGACGACCGCAGCTGTCAATAGCAGCGCACCAACGATTAATATTTTACCGAGCTCAGCAAGCTTTCTTTGCAATGGCGTTGTCGTTTGACCTGACGTATTCATCAGTTCAGCAATGCTCCCCATCGCCGTTTGCATTCCTGTCCCTGTCACGACCAATGTGCCGCTACCACGGGTGACGAGCGTTCCCATAAAACTCATATTGCTTTGATCGCCAAGCGGCAAGCTATCGTCCTCAAGCACATTCGTTTGTTTATCTACCGGCAGTGATTCTCCAGTCAATGCGGACTCGTCGATTTGCAAACGATCTGCTGACAAAAGCCGCCCATCAGCACCTACCCGATCACCTGCTTGGAGACGAATAATATCCCCGCGAACAAGGTCGGTTGAAGGAACCTTTTGCCAAAGACCTGAGCGTAGCACCATCGTTTGTGGCGCAGATAACGCCTTTAAAGCAGCTAACGATTTTTCTGCTTTTCTTTCTTGTAAGTACCCTAAGCAACCATTAATAATAATGATCGCCATGATTGCAAATGCATCAACGTATTCTCCCAACAACCCAGAAATTAGCGTCGCAGCAATTAAAACAAGCACCATAAAATCTTTAAATTGCATTAGAAACGTTTGCCATCCAGGTGTTAATTTACTTTCCTCCAAAGTGTTGGTGCCGTCTTTACTCCGCCGGTCGAAAACAGAACGGTCTGTGAGGCCATTCTCTGGATCAGTTTTAAACGCACGTATCGTCTCATTGACTGTTTTTTGATACCATTGCACGTATCTCATCCTCCTCTGCTCAACACCCATCCTATTCAGGCTTGTACGAAAACATGCTATACTTAGCATCACGAATGAGAGGTGATTAAGCATGTCATTTGATGGAGTCGTCACAAACGCGGTCGTCTCTGAAATGCAACATACTTTACTAGGAGGCCGCATCACAAAAATTTATCAGCCTTCTGAAACCGATGTGCTCATCACAATCCGAGCTCAGCGGGAAAATCATACACTGCTTTTTTCTGTACATCCTACTTACGCCCGCTTTCATGTAACAAAGGAAAAACGTGCGAACCCTAAAGAGCCACCAATGTTTTGCATGGTCTTGCGTAAGCATCTTGAGGGGAGCATCGTTGAAAGCATTGAACAACGAGGGTTGGAACGAATCATTACATTAAAAGCAAAAGGGAAGACAGAAATTGGAGATGCATCATTAAAAGAGCTCACCTTTGAATTAATGGGGAAGCATAGTAACCTCATTCTCATCGACAGCGAAACACAGCAAATTGTCGACAGCGTAAAGCACCTTGGACCGTCAGTAAACCGTCATCGTTCTGTCCTCCCAGGGCGGCCATATGTCGAACCTCCTTCACAGGAGAAGACGAACCCTCTGGATGCAACAGCAGATGATGTCTTGCGCATCGTTGATTGGAATGCAGGGCGAATCGATCGTCAACTCGTGAACGCTTTTGCAGGGCTTTCCCCACTGCTTGCCAAGGAAATTGTTGACCGGGCCGGTCCAGGGTCTAAAGAGAACATCGTCGAGGCATTTTTGTCTTATGTTCATATCGTCCGTGAGCAGAAGTTTAAGCCGATCATCTACCGCAAACCGAAAGAGCTCTTTTATGCGTTCCCACTCGCGCATCTCAAGGCAGAAGGAACAGAGTACACTTCACCTTCTCTAATGCTTGATGCCTTTTTCTCTGGCAAAGCTGAACGAGATAGAGTCAAACAGCAAAGCCAAGACATTGCCAAACTATTAACTAATGAAATGAAGAAAAATGAGAAAAAGCTGAAGAAGCTACAAAAAACGTTAAAAGATGCCGAAAAAGCTGATATGTATCAAAAGGAAGGCGAGCTCATCACTGCGCACATGCACTTAATTAGCTACGGTGATTCGTCGGTTGATGTCATCGACTATTACGACGAAGAGCAACCTACCATTCGATAGAACTTGATCCGAATCAGTCACCGTCTGAAAATGCGCAGCGCAAGTTTCAAAGATATCAAAAGCTTAAAAAAGCGCGAACTGTTGTCAAAGAGCAAATTGAACAAACCTACGAGGAAAACCGTTATTTAGATACACTCGTTGCACAGCTCGCTAAAGCAGGAACAGGCGATCTAGAAGATATTCGTGAAGAGCTTGTTGAACAAGGCTACTTAAAAAAGCGCCAATCTACAGTAAAAAAGAAAAAAAATACGGCACCTTCACTTTCCTTATTTGAATCGTCTGATGGTCACCAAATTTATGTAGGCAAAAACAATAAGCAAAACGAATACTTGACGAACAGGCTCGCTCATAGAGATGACCTCTGGTTCCATACAAAGGATATTCCTGGTTCTCACGTCGTCATCCGTTCAAAGGAACCAAGTGAGACAGCCATCATTGAAGCAGCATCGATCGCTGCCTTCTTTAGTAAAGCTGGGCAGTCGTCATCTGTACCAGTGGATTACACGAAAATCCGACATGTCCGCAAGCCAAATGGTGCAAAACCCGGCTTCGTCATTTACGATGAACAGCAGACGGTTTTTGTCACTCCTGTTGAAGAAGAGATTGACCGGTTGCGAAAGCAGTAAACAAAACGCAAAAAAGCACCCTGACACGTCAAGATGCTTTGCTTTCAAATGTGTAGACAAAGTCTTTTAAAGCTTTGTCTACACTTATTTATTGGAATTTATGATGTAACGACCCAGTCCGTTTTCTCAGGCGACTTCGTCCATTCTAACACTTGACTGGCTTGGTCTGCCTTCATACCTCGCTCTTGAGCGACTTCTAATAGTGCAGTAATCGTCGTTAACGAAATACACTCGATTCCGAGATCTTGACATTGCTGCATACTTTTTTCCATTTCATATGTAAAAATGGAAGCAATCCCTAACACCTCTGCCCCTTCAGATCGTAGCGCTTCGACAGCGGACAACGCACTGCGTCCGGTCGAAATTAAGTCCTCAATGACAATGACGCGCTGTCCCGGTTTAATCACACCTTCAATTTGTGAGGCGGTTCCATGCGCTTTCTTTTGTCCACGTACATAAACCATTGGGAGATCGAGCACATCGCTGATCCAAGCAGCATGAGGAATTCCTGCCGTAGCAGTCCCTGCAATCACATCTACACCGCCAAATTCTTCTTGAATCCGTTTGCCTAAGGCTTGAGCGACTTCACGGCGAATGGCTGGATAGCTAATTAAAAGTCTGTTATCGCAATAAATCGGTGCCTTTAATCCGGAAGACCACGTGAATGGATCGTCTGGCTGAATCGATACAGCCCCAATATCTAGTAAATGCGCAGCCACCTGTTTATCTATCTTCAATACTCACACGCTCCCATTCCTCTACAACTGTTTGATAAGCCGTCAATGGATCGTTCTTTTGCGTAATGCTTCGACCAACAACGATGGCTGTGCTTCCTGCCTTACGCGCTTCTCCAGGCGTCATCACTCGTTTTTGATCGTCAAGCGCATCTCCTTTTAAACGAATCCCAGGGGTCACTGTCCAAAAATCTGGACCAAAAGCATCACGTAGCATGGAGGCTTCATGTGCGGAGCAGACGACACCATCCAAGTGACTGTTTTGAGATAGCTTGGCATAATGCATAACCGCTTCTTGCATCGTTCCTTGCCAGCCTAGCTCTTCGGTAAGCATATAGTCGCTCGTACTCGTCAGTTGTGTGACGGCGACGCATTTTGGACGTTCGTTTTGCCCGCTTCCTTCTTCAAGGCCTTCAACAGCCGCCCTCATCATTTCCGAACCACCAGCTGCATGAACTGTCACTAAATCAATCCCTAGTCTCCCTAAATTTCTCATACCGTGGTGCACGGTCGTCGGTATGTCATGGAGCTTTAAGTCTAAGAAGACCGAATGCCCTTGCTCTTTTAACGTTTCAACAAACGAAGGCCCTTCTTTATAAAAAAGCTCCATCCCGACTTTTACCCACGTAGAACGTCCTTTGAAATCGGACATAAATGTATCAACTTGTTCTTTTTCTGGAAAATCAAGCGCGATGATGACTCGTGGTGGCAACTTTCTTCCAGCTCCTTCCTTGAATATCCTCTAATCGTTCGGCCCCAAGCGCTCGCAGCGCTGCCGGCAACGCTGAAATCAGCTCAGGACAGACCATTGGATTGACAAAATTTGCCGTCCCAACAGCGACAGCACTCGCCCCTGCGGAAATAAAATCAATGACATCTTGGACGTCTTGAATACCGCCCATTCCAATAACAGGGATGTTCACAGCCTGAGATACGTCGTAAACCATTCGAATGGCGACCGGTTTAACCGCTGGACCAGACAACCCACCAGTACGATTGGCAAGGATCGGTGCGCCTGTTTTTTCGTCTAGTCGCATCCCAAGCAAAGTATTGATGAGTGTCACTCCGTCTGCCCCTGCGGACTCAACCGCTTTCGCAACACCGACAACATCAGCTGTGTTTGGAGACAGTTTCACATAGACCGGCACTTCCGATACAGCTTTCACAGCTGTTGTCAGTGATGCCGCAAGCTCAGGTGTTGTCCCAAAGGCGATGCCGCCTTCTTTTACGTTCGGACAAGAAATGTTAAGCTCAAGCGCATCGACATGAGGTGATGCTGACAAGCGTACAGCCACGCTCACATAATCTTCCTCCGTAGCCCCTGCGACATTAGCGATAATGGGTACGTCGTACTGACTAAGCCATGGCAGCTCTTCGTCATATACCTTGTCAAGACCAGGGTTTTGCAAGCCAATCGCATTCAGCATACCAGACGGTGTTTCAGCCACACGCGGGGTCGCATTTCCGAATCGCGGCTCTGGCGTCGTTGCTTTAATCATAATCGCACCGAGTTTCGAAAGCGAATAGAAACGGGCATATTCTTTACCGAACCCGAAGCAACCTGAAGCAGGCATGATCGGATTTTTTAATGCTAATCCAGGAAGAGACACTGACAAATCCATTACAACACCACCTCCCCAGCCCGAAATACTGGTCCGTCTGTACATATTTTCTTATATGACGTTCCGCCGTCATATGTCTGACAAACACAGGCAAGGCAGGCCCCAACACCACAGCCCATACGCTCCTCTAATGAAACATACAGCTCTTTGTTAGGCAACGCTTGTTCTAAAGCACGTAGCATCGGTGTTGGTCCACACGAATAAATACGATCCGCCTCGCTGTCTGTCACGTCTGCCTGAAGCGCATCGGTGACGAGTCCCTGCATTCCGTAAGTACCGTCAACTGTCGTAACAGTTGTTGGCCCTAAAGCGGCAAATTCTTTTTCATAAAAAACCGACGTCATTGTATCAAAACCGAGAATATGGCGTACAGCAATGCCTTGATTTTTAAGCTGTTTCGCTAAGTAGTAAAGCGGAGGCACGCCGACGCCTCCACCAATAAGCAATGCACTGCGGCCTTCAGGAAGGTCCGTAGGGAAACCGTGCCCTAACGGACCAAGAACGTCGACCGTATCCCCCGCCCGCAAACGTGCTAGCTGCTTCGTTCCTTCACCTTGACGACGATAAATAATTTTAAGCTTGCGCTCTTTGACATCGACATCGCACAGAGAAATAGGCCGTCTGAGCAGTGGTGCTGTTCCTTCAGTGACACGCAGATGAACAAATTGTCCAGGCACAGTCATTTGCGCCACGAGGCTTCCGTACAGCTCTGCTTCAAAGACCGATTCGGCAATTTCACGTTGCTGAACGACTTCAAGGTGCTCTTTTTCAATCATACGGAATGAGCCTCCTTCGTGTCTTTCATATCCGGCATCGACTCTGCTTGAAAGCTCATTGACTCAAGGACACGCAAAATGGCTAATGTCGTATCGAGAGAGGTTAAACAGCCGACGCCATTTTCAACGGCTTCACGGCGAATACGGAAACCGTCTCTTGCTGGTTGTTTTCCTTTGGTCAACGTATTCACGACGAAGTGTGTCTTACCGCTGCGAATGACATCAATTAACGTTTCCCCAGAGCTGCCGATTTTTTGGACGACACCGACGTCAATGCCTCTTTCTTTAAGCATGTTGGCCGTACCTTCCGTAGCAAGTACGTGAAACCCAATCTGCTGAAAACGTTGAACGAGCGGCAAGGCTTCTTCTTTATCTTTGTCAGCGACTGTGAATAAAATTGTGCCATAGGACGGGATTTCCATTCCTGAAGCGATCAAACCTTTGTATAGTGCTTTTTCGACCGTTTGATCATGACCCATCACTTCGCCGGTTGACTTCATTTCAGGTCCTAAAGAAATGTCGACGCGACGAAGCTTCGCAAAGGAAAAAACAGGCACTTTCGTATACACACGATCGGTTGTTGGGAGCAAGCCCGTTGTGTAACCAAGCTCTTCCAATGTTTGTCCGAGAATGACTTTTGTCGCAACGTTTGCCATCGGAACACCCGTAATCTTGCTTAAAAATGGCACCGTCCTACTCGAGCGCGGATTCAGCTCAAGCACATACACTTGCTCATGATGGATAACAAACTGGATGTTTAACAACCCGACGATACCGAGACCGCGCGCGAGTGCAACCGTTGCCGCCTCAATGTCCTTCAAGCACTTCTCACTCAAGCTTTGTGGCGGGTAGACCGCAATCGAATCGCCACTATGAACACCCGCACGCTCGACATGCTCCATAATGCCCGGGATTGTCACTGTTTCTCCATCGGAAATCGCATCGACTTCGATTTCTTTCCCGGTCAAATAACGGTCTATTAATACCGGATGATCACGGCTTACACGAACCGCTGTTTTCATATAACGAAGTAAATCTTCTTCTTCGTAAATAATTTCCATCGCGCGCCCACCAAGAACGTAGGACGGACGAAGCAGTAACGGATAGCCAATGAATTGAGCGACATCAACAGCTTCATCAATCGACGTCACCGTGCGTCCTTCAGGCTGAGCGATACCAAGCTCATTCATCGCTTGTTCAAAGCGATCACGATCTTCAGCCCGATCCATATTATCAAGGGACGTTCCCAGAATTTGAACGCCTCGCTTTGCTAACCCGTCTGCTAAATGGATCGCTGTTTGCCCGCCAAACTGAACGATGACCCCTTCAGGCTGTTCCAAATTGACAATATGCATCACGTCTTCGACGGTCAAAGGCTCGAAGTACAGTTTATCCGAAATACTGAAATCGGTCGAGACCGTTTCTGGATTATTGTTAACAATAATGGCTTCATAGCCTGCTTCTTTAATCGCATTCACACAATGAACCGTCGCATAATCAAATTCAATGCCTTGTCCGATCCGGATTGGACCTGAACCGAGCACTAAAATAGATTTACGCTCACTTGGGGCTGATTCATTCTCTTCTTCATATGTTCCATAATAGTAAGGCGTTTTCGACTCAAACTCAGCCGCGCACGTGTCTACCATTTATAAACTGGGGAAATTCCCTCGTCCTGCCGAAGTCGTAGTACGTCCTCCTCTTGAACATCCCAAGCGCGAGCAATCGTCTCATCTGAAAAACCAAGGCGCTTCGCTTCGGTAAGAACCTCAACGTCATTTACATGATGTGAAAGTTGCAGTTGGAATGCGACAAGCTGCTCAATTTTGTGTAAGAAAAACGGATCAATCTTTGTCAACCGATGAACATCGTTGAAAGACCATTCACGTCTAAAAGCTTCCGCTAACAAGAATAACCGTTCATCATCTGCATCTACAAGGCGCTTTCGTAACTCTGAATCATTGACGTCTTGAACCTGTGCTGGAAGCAGCTCACTCACATCGGTTTCCAGGCTGCGAATCGCTTTCTGCAACGATTCTTCAAAAGAGCGCCCAATCGCCATCACTTCTCCAGTCGCTTTCATTTGCGTACCGAGCTTCCGATGCGCAGATTCAAACTTGTCGAATGGCCAGCGCGGGATTTTGCTAACAACGTAATCGAGTGCAGGTTCAAAACATGCGTATGACGTTCCAGTGACCGGATTCTTCATTTCGGCTAATGAAAGCCCAACGGCGATTTTGGCAGCAAGTTTAGCAATTGGATAGCCGGTTGCCTTAGATGCAAGCGCCGATGAACGACTGACGCGTGGGTTTACTTCAATGACATAATATTGAAAGCTGTACGGGTCAAGGGCGAGCTGGACGTTACAGCCCCCTTCAATTTCCAACGCTTGAATGATCGTTAAAGATACATTTCGTAAAAGCTGATACTCCCGATCGCTTAGTGTTTGGCTCGGTGCGACGACGAGCGAGTCACCAGTGTGAATGCCGACAGGATCAATATTTTCCATGTTACAAACGACGATGGCCTGTCCTTTGCTGTCCCTCATGACTTCATATTCGATTTCTTTAAAACCGGCAATACTTTTTTCAATCAAGCATTGGTTCACCGGACTGTTTTTTAAGCCGCTTAACACCGTGTCAGTTAATTCCTGCTCGGTATGACAAATGCCTCCACCTGTTCCTCCAAGTGTATAGGCTGGGCGTACGATAACAGGAAAGCCAACCCGCGTACTAAATCTTCTCGCTTCATCAAGCGTATGAATAATATCACTCTCAGGTACAGGCTGCTTTAACTCTCCCATTAGAGTTCTAAACTCCTCGCGATCCTCCGCCTGTTGGATCGCGCTCAGCTTCGTGCCGAGTATTTCAACGTTACATTCTTCAAGGACACCTGCTTCATGTAGTTCCACAGCGAGATTTAATCCTGTCTGTCCGCCAAGCGTTGGAAGAAGTGCATCTGGACGTTCTTTCCGGATGATCTTAGAAACGAATTCAAGTGTGAGGGGCTCAATATAAATCTCATCTGCTGTCGTCGTATCCGTCATAATTGTCGCTGGATTAGAGTTGACGAGCACAACAGTATAGCCTTCTTCTTTTAAAGCTTGGCATGCCTGTGTCCCTGCATAATCAAATTCAGCCGCTTGCCCAATGATGATTGGTCCTGATCCAAGTACGAGTATCTTTTGAATATCTTTACGCTTTGGCATGTACGAGCCCCTCCTTCTGCATTTGAATCATTTTCATAAACTTATGGAATAAGTGATTTGAATCTTCTGGGCCCGGTGAAGCCTCAGGATGATATTGCACGGAAAAAGCAGGTGCGGTTCGATGCTCCAAGCCTTCGACCGTTCCGTCATTTAAGGCGCGATGAGTGACAACAATATCAAGACCTTCTAACGATTCCTCTGCGACGGTGTAGCCATGGTTTTGCGACGTAATGTCGACGCGTCCTGTCGCAAGCTCCTGAACTGGGTGATTCGAGCCGCGATGACCAAATTTCATTTTGACCGTTTCTGCACCAGCTGCAAGAGCGAATAGCTGATGTCCAAGACAAATGCCGAACAACGGTACTTTTCCAATTAAGCCTTTAATCGTAGCAACGGCCTCTGGGACATTTTGTGGGTTGCCCGGACCGTTTGATAGCATGACGCCATCGGGATGCAGCTGTAGCACTTCCTCATACGTCGTATTGTAAGGAACGACGACGACATCACAGCCTCGCGCCGTCAGTTCACGTAAAATCCCGTGCTTCATCCCATAGTCTATCAAGACGACGCGATCACCACGACCAGGTGCACTATACGGAGAGCGTGTCGATACTTGCGCGACTTGGTTGATGGGAAAAACATCCTTCGCTAAAGAAGCAGCGACTTGATTTGCATCCTCTTCTATTGAACAAATCTTCCCTTTTAAAGTCCCGTGCTCACGAATTTGTCTCGTTAAACGCCTCGTATCAATCCCGCTTAACCCAGGAATGCCTTTCGACTCAAGAAATTGATGGATTGGCTCTTCACTACGCCAGTTGGACGGAAACACCGCATGTTCTTTGACAATGAGTGCCCCAAGCGAAGGTGAGATTGATTCAAAGTCATCTCGATTGATCCCGTAATTGCCAATTAAAGGGTACGTTAATGTAACAATTTGCCCACAGTAAGAAGGATCAGACAAAATCTCTTGATAGCCTGTCATTCCTGTATTAAAGACGACCTCTCCATTGACATCCGTAGTTGCGCCAAACGCCTCACCGACAAAAACAGAACCATCCTCTAACACAAGTTGTTTTTTCATTTACTACCGTCCCCTTTCCAAACGATCTGTCCGTTAACTATCGTAGCGACCGGCCAGCCTTCACACACCCAACCTGAGAATGGGGTGTTACTGCCTTTTGAAAGAAAATCTTCCGTTCGAATTTCATCTTTTTTTGCTTCATCGACTAAAATGACATCTGCGACCGTACCCTCTTTGATCACGCCGCCGTCAAGGTGAAACAGCTCCGCTGGCTTCGTTGACATCCATTCGACGAGCTGAGCGAGGGTCGCTTTCCCTGTCTTGACGAGATGCGTATACAAGAGAGGCAAGGCCGTCTCTAGACCGACAATTCCAAAAGGCGCGTAATGAATATCCTGAGCTTTTTCCTTCGCTGTGTGTGGTGCGTGATCGGTCGCGATGATGTCAATGGTTCCATCCAGAAGCCCTTCAAGCAGTGCTGCTTGGTCTTCTTTCGCCCGAAGCGGTGGGTTCATTTTGTAGTTAGGATCTAAACCAGGCAAATCATCTTCACAGAGGAGAAGGTGATGCGGTGTCACTTCTGCGGTCACGTTGATTCCTGCCCTTTTCGCATCACGAACGACGCGTACCGATTCCTTTGTGGAGATATGACAAACGTGGTAGTGACAGCCTGTCGCTTCTGCCAGCAAAACATCACGGGCAATATGTACAGCCTCTGATATCGAGGAAATTCCTCTTACATTCAGTGCTTCGGCGACACGTCCTTCATGAATAGAGCCACCTGTAAGCAAGGTGTTGTCTTCACAATGAGCGACGATCGTCTTTCCTAGCCGAGCAGCTTCTTCCATCGCACTTTTCATCATCCCTGCACTTTGGACGCCGACGCCGTCATCAGTAAAGGCAAACGCCTTCTCTGCCATTTTTTCCATTTCGACACGTTCTTTGCCAGCCTGATTTTTCGTAATCGAAGCGTATGGCAGAACCCGAATGACGCCATCTGTTTGCATTTTTTGATAGATTGCAGCCAATTGCTCAGGTGTATCTGGCACGGGTTTTGTGTTCGGCATTGCGCAAATGGTCGTAAAGCCGCCTCTAGCTGCCGCTTGTGAGCCAGTTTGAATGGTTTCCTTTGCTTCTCCTCCCGGCTCCCTTAAATGGACGTGCACATCGATTAAACCTGGCAGCAACGTTTTTCCAGCACCTTCAATCACAGTATGATCTTGTTCACTCATCTCCCCAATGTTGGCGATACGCTCAATTTTACCTTCTGAGATAAGCACATCGACCGGACGATTAGACGGCTGTGAAAGTTGAACCTGCTTGAGAAGGATTCCCATTTTTTTGACCCCATTTCTGTTGTAGTACGGCTTCGATGACCGCCATTCTAGTGAAAACGCCATTTGTCATTTGTTTAAAAATGCGCGATGACTCGCTTTCAACGAGTGCACTTGCCATTTCAACACCACGGTTCACCGGAGCAGGATGCATAATGATCGCCCCTGGCTTCATACGTGCTGCTCTTTCTTCCGTCAGTCCATGCTTCGAAAGATACGCTTTGTCAACAACGATTTGATCGTGTCGCTCATTTTGAATGCGCAGCATCATGACGACGTCACTATCTTGGACTGCTTCGTCAAAGTCTCGATAAGGCGCCACCTTTTCTAGGGAACGATCCCTCCACTTCTCTGGCCCGCTCACAGCTACGTCTACGCCCAATGTCGTTAAGGCCGTAATATTTGATCGTGCGACGCGGCTATGACAAATGTCGCCAGCTATGACGACTTTCAGGTCTTGAAATGTGCCAAATTCCTGATAGATCGTGACAAGGTCGAGCAGCGATTGTGTCGGGTGGTCTCCACAGCCATCACCAGCATTAATGATTGAACACGATGTTGCTTCGACGAGTTGTTCATAATACGCTTCTTCACAATGGCGAATGACGATCAGATCAACGCCGATAGACTCCAAGGTTTTGACCGTATCGTAAAGTGTTTCGCCTTTTTCAACGCTACTTTGCGACACTTCAAAGGGGATGACATCCATGCCTAGTCTTCGTTCTGCCATTTCAAAGCTGCTTTTTGTTCGTGTACTTGGTTCAAAAAAAAGATTGGCAGCAAACCATTGGCGTGGACATGACATTTGCTTCCCTTTTGCAAAGCTGTCCGCCGCTTCAATGAGTTCACTAAGCGTTTCTTTACTCAGAGATTGGATATTGAGCAAATGGTTCATAAGGGGAATCCTCCTTAGAATATTGCCCTGGACGCATCATGTTCTGGTCTTTTCGTACGATTCATCTGCACAAAAAAAGCCTGGCACAAAGACCAGACCGAAGTGAAGGCAAATGCCTTTTTCAGACCGTCATCCTTTGCGCGCCTCTCAGGACGTCTTTAAAAGATGCATGTTTCATTACGCTGCAGAATCATTATTTTGCGCTAGTGCTTCATCAACATTCATTGTTTTCTGCCGACCTGGCAAAACGAGGTTAAGGACAATCCCGACCAATGTCGCCAAAGCCATACCTGAAAGCTCGAAGCCTTGCACTCGAATGACTGCGCCACCGACACCGATCACGAGAATGACCGAAGAAATTATCAAGTTCCGTTTATCACCTAAGTCGATATGATTGTCCACGAGCATTCGCAAGCCAGAGGCAGCAATGATTCCAAATAAGAGGATGGATGCACCGCCCATGACTGACGCTGGTATGGAGGACACAAACGCCGCCACTTTTGCGGAAAAGCCGAACAAAATGGCTAACACCGCAGCGCCTCCTAAGACATACACAGAGAATACTCTCGTAATGGCAAGGACACCAATGTTTTCGCCGTACGTCGTATTTGGCGGGCCGCCAAGCATTGAGGAAATCATAACCGCTAAGCCATCGCCTGCGATCGAGCGATGCAAGCCCGGTTTTTTAAGCGTATTTTGACCAGTCACCTTACTCAGTACGAGCTGATGCCCTGTATGCTCAGCGAATGTCACCATGGCGACAGGAACCATTGCCAGCGCTAAGAGCCAATTCCATGAAGGTGTGTATGTGACAAATGGGATAAAAAAGTCCGGAGCCGCGAACCAAGGCGCTTCGACGATCGGCGTCGTATCGACGAGCCCAAAGTACAGAGCCGCACCATACCCACCAACCATTCCGAACAAGATCGGAACGAGGCTTAACACCCCTCTGAAGTACATCGCCGCAATGACACAGATGGCGAGTGTGATAAAGGCAACAGATAAATGCGTTAAGCTATACTCTCCCCCGCCTCCGGTCATCGCATTATCGATCGCTGTCGGCGCTAAGCCAAGACCGATAACCATAATCACTGGTCCGACAACAATCGGAGGAAGGATGGCGAATAACCATCCGGTACCAAATGCGTAGATCAGTAAGGACAAAATGCCGTAAAGTAATCCAGCCAGAAATGCGCCTAACATCGCTGTGTCTAACCCATCACCAGCAATCGCTGTCGTAAGCGGGGCAATAAAAGCAAAGGATGAGCCTAGATAGGCAGGAATTTGTCCCTTAGTTACAATAATGTACGTTAAGGTGCCGATCCCACTCGTAACGAGCGCAACTGCTGGGTCTAGCCCAGTTAAATAAGGGACGAGGACAGTCGCACCCACCATGGCAAACAAATGCTGAAACGAAAAGATCAACCAGCGATGGAAAGGCGGACGTTCATGAATGCCATACGTCATTTGATTCAACTCATTCACTCCTATCTATTCAGCGTAAAAGTCGTGTTCATCCACAAAAAAAGCTCCTCACTGCATATTCCAGGCAGGAGGAGCTACTTTCTCAGTCCGACGATGTCGTGCCGAGAAAGATTTCCCCCTTTTGTTGCCTCTCTGGACACCATTAAAAGGGTTAACTTGTATGAATACTCACTTGATCTAGCGAATCAATTTCGGTGAGTTGCACATGAATTTGTTCTTGATTTGAAGTAGGTATGTTTTTGCCAATATAATCCGGGCGGATCGGCAGCTCACGATGTCCTCGATCGACAAGCACTGCAAGCTGAATATATTGTGGACGCCCTTGATCCATAATCGCATCCATGGCAGCCCGCACAGTGCGGCCGGTATAAAGAACGTCATCGACAAGTACGACCGTTTTATCGTTGATCTCAGTATCAATGTCAGTTCCTTTTAGCTTAGGCTCTAAATTGTCCGCTTTAATCGATAAATCGTCACGGTACATCGTAATGTCGACTTCACCAACTGGCGGACGTATGCCTTCAATTTTTTCAATCCGATCGGCCAACCGTGTCACCATATAGACGCCCCGTGTTTTAATGCCAATTAAGACGAGCGATTGGACACCTTTATTCCGTTCAATAATTTCGTGGGCAATTCGTGTCAGGGCGCGTTGAATCGCTTTTTCGTCTAACACAATCGCTTTTTCCATCGAAACCCCTCCTCCCGTTATCATAATTCCTTAAGGGTACAAAAAAGCCTTCCTATCGCTGTGACAGGAAGGCTTGCAGAACAGCTGAGAAGAAATGGAATGTCTTCAAGGACGACGCACATTTCCCCTCAATACTGTCTGATAACCGTACCTTTCTGTGTCTCACAGGACCAGTTTAAAGGACTCTTATTCAGATATTTTTTAGTATACTTGACGAGGGTCTTCTCGTCAAGACGAAGAACGTAAATCATCGACAAGCTTCGCAAAAATAGGCGGTGGTGGTGCCGTCAAATGTATAGATTCATTCGTTCTCGGATGAACAAACCCTAATGTCTCCGCATGTAAGGCTTGGCCATCACAAGAAAGCGTCTTTTTATACCCATATTTCGGATCGCCTGCCACCGGATGCTGAATGTAAGCCATGTGCACACGAATTTGGTGCGTTCGGCCCGTTTTCAAACGACATTCTACGAGCGAATACCCTGCAAATGTTTCCAGCACGGTAAAATGAGTGATTGCTTCTCGTCCACCATTCGGCACAACCGCCATTTTCTGCCGGTCGGCGCGATCCCGTCCAATTGGGGCATCGATTGTGCCGGTTTCGTGCGTAAAATTCCCATGGACGATCGCCTTATAAGCACGGTGCACTGCCCGATTCTGTAGCTGACGAACTAACGCCTCATGGCTTACATCATTTTTGGCAACCATGAGAAGCCCTGACGTATCTTTGTCTAGCCGATGGACAATACCTGGGCGCATCATCCCGTTAATGCCTGAAAGGTCTGTGCAATGATGAAGCAGCGCATTCACTAACGTCCCTGATGCATGCCCTGGTGCTGGATGGACTACCATCCCCGAAGGCTTATTCACGACAATCACATCTTCGTCTTCATAATATACATCTAAAGGAATCGGCTCTGGTTCAACCTGAATATCTTCAACAGGCGGAACAGTGACGACGATGGCATCACCTGTCTGCACCTTTACCTTCGCTTCAGCACGCGTCCCGTTCACAGTCACGTGCCCCTCTTCAATCCATCGCTGCACTTGGCTTCGTGATGTCTCTTCCAGCTGCGTTGCCACCCATTTATCTAAACGATCTTTTTTTGCTGTTTCTTCAACGGTGAACTCAAACATCTCTTCCATTATTTGGACGCCGACCTTTCCGTAGGTTTTTCAATAAATGACTGAATGATCATACAGATGACCCCGACGACCAATGATGCATCGGCAATATTAAAGATTGGGTAGTTGTAGTTAATGACCGGGATAACAAAGTCAAAAAAGTCGACAACTTCCTGGTGCACTAAACGGTCGATAAAGTTACCAATCGCGCCACCTAAAATGAGGCCTAAGGCAACTCCCGCCAAGGGACGATAGCGGCCATATGTTTGCATATAGTAAATGACCGCAATGATGACGAGGACTGTGACAATATAGAAAAACGTCATTTGCCCTTGCAAAATGCCCCAAGCGGCACCTCGATTCCGATGAGAAGTAAGGTAAAAGAACCCTTCAATCACAGGGATACTTTGCCACAAATCCATATATCGCAATACGAGCCACTTCGTCACTTGGTCAAGCACAATCATGACCACAGCAAGGATGTAATAGCGCATACCATTCAACTCCTTTTAAGTTCAAGCGTGAAAAAGCTCATTTATTCAACGTCTTCAAGAACGAGGGAGTCGACGACAGTTGCACAGCGGCTGCACAAGTCTGGGTATCGCTCGTCGTTTCCTACATCTTCAGTCACGGTCCAGCACCGCTCACATCGTTCGCCTTCTTTGGCAGACACTTTAATCTTCAGATGCTCAAACGTTCTGACGTCGTCTCCGTCTATCTCTTCTTTTATTTGAACACCTGACACGATAAGGAGTTGTCCTAAATTGTCCGTACGTAAAAGAAGGTCTTTCGCTTCGGTGGTTAAAGGAGCAATATCCACTTGGGCCTGTAATGATTTACCAATGACTTTCTCATTACGTGCTTCCTCAAGTGCCTTAAGCACCTCATCTCTGAGTGTCATAAATGATTGCCAAAAAGTCATATCTTCTTGATGATCGCTGGCAAGCTCCGCCGTCGGCATCGAAGCTAAGTGAACGCTGTCCTCTTTTGTATCGGTTAAATGCTTCCATGCCTCGTCCATCGTATGTGGCAATAATGGCGCAAGGAGCACGAGGATGTCTTTTAATGTATCGTACATCACTGTCTGAATGGCTCGACGTCTACTGTCATCTGCTTTTTCAATGTATAGAACATCTTTCGCAAAATCTAAGTAGAACGCGCTTAAGTCATTCGTGCAAAAATGGTGAACGGTTTGAATCACTGTGGAGAAATCGTAACGCTCGTATGCATCTCTAACTTCTTGAATAACGTGCTGACGCTTAAAGTGAATAAAACGATCAACGCTCGTCAAATCAGCAAAAGTTACGCGATTATCCGCAGGCGAAAAATCAGCGATATTTCCGAGAAGGAAGCGAACAGTATTACGAATTTTACGGTAAGCTTCAGCGACTTGCTTTAAAATGTCTTGGGAAACGCGCACGTCCGCTTGATAGTCTGACGATGCCACCCAAAGACGCAAAATATCAACACCGAGCTCCTTCGCCACATCTTGAGGAGCAACAACGTTCCCTAACGACTTACTCATTTTCCGACCGTCGCCATCGAGCGCGAACCCATGAGAGATAATTGTTTTATAAGGCGCTTTCCCTGTGACTGCAACAGCGGTGGACAAAGAACTGTTAAACCAGCCACGATATTGATCGCTCCCTTCCAAGTAGACATCAGCTGGGCGCACGAGCTCATCTCGCTGCTCCAGTACGGCGTGATGTGAAGATCCAGAATCAAACCAAACGTCCATAATGTCTTTTTCGCGAGTAAACTGACCATTCGGACTGTGCTCTGATACAAAACCCTCAGGGAGAAGGTCTTTCGTATCCCACTCAAACCAAATGTTCGAGCCATGCTCACGGAATAACTCAGCGACATGAGTAATTGTTTGATCCGTAATGATCGGCTCCAAATTCTCACCATAAAACACAGGGATCGGCACACCCCAAGCACGCTGTCGCGAAATACACCAGTCTTCGCGATCACGGACCATATTGCGCAGTCTCGTCTCACCCCAGGCCGGATACCATTCGACTTCCTCGATGTTTTTCAGCATATCAGCACGGAAATCTTTAATCGAAGCAAACCATTGCGGTGTCGCCCGGTAAATCACTGGCTTTTTCGTACGCCAGTCGTGAGCATATGAGTGAGTAATAAATGACAAGTGTAAAAGCGCACCGTTTTCTTTTAAAAGCTCAGTAATGGCTGGGTTCGCCGCATCATAAAACTGACCTTCGAATCCTGATGCTTCCTCCGTAAAATAACCGCGTTCATTAACAGGCGACAAAATCTCAAGACCATACGTTTTTCCAATATGAAAATCTTCTTCACCATGTCCAGGCGCTGTATGAACACAGCCTGTCCCTGCGTCGGTCGTCACATGATCGCCAAGCATGACAAGCGACGTACGATCATAAAATGGATGCTGTGCAGTAATGTATTCTAACTCACGACCTTTGATCGTCCGTAGCACACGTGCTTCTTTCCATTCAAGAATGTCTTTTAAAGCCCCAAGGCGTTCTTCAGCGACAACAAGCTTGCGCCCTGCCTCCTCCACGACGGCATAGTCAAGATCACGGTGAACAGAAATGCCGAGGTTTGCCGGAAGGGTCCACGGTGTCGTCGTCCAAATCACCAGTTCTTCATCGGCTTGTAGAACACCTTTGCCATCCTCCACTTTAAATGCAACGTAAATAGATGGCGAGCGCTTGTCTTTATATTCAATTTCCGCTTCCGCCAGCGCTGATTCAGACGATGGTGACCAATAGACAGCCTTTAAATCCTTGTAAATGTAGCCTTTTTTAGCCATCTCACCAAACAGTTCAATTTGCGCCGCTTCATACGATTTATGCAATGTTATATAAGGATTGTCCCAATCAGCCTGAACACCGAGGCGCTTAAATTGCTCACGTTGACGATCGACTTGCTTCAATGCGTATTCTTCACATTTAGCACGAAATTCAGCAACGGATAGTTTTTTCCGATTAACTTTTTTCGTTTTCGTTAATGCAGTTTCGATTGGCAGACCGTGCGTATCCCAACCAGGGACGTACGGCGTATGATACCCGCTTAATGATTTATAACGAAGAATAAAATCTTTTAAAATTTTATTCATCGCATGACCGAGATGCAAATCCCCATTCGCATAGGGTGGGCCATCATGCAATATAAAAAGGGGGTTGTCCTTCGTCTGCTCCATAAGCCTTTCGTAGAGCTTCGTCTCCTCCCATTCTTGTTGAATGGTTGGCTCACGATGAGGCAAATTCGCCTTCATCGGAAAAGCGGTTTTTGGCATTAGCAAAGTTTTTTTATAATTCACGTTTCTCATCCTTTCGCTCCTAATTAGCATAACCAAACCATCTCAAAGCAAAAAACCTCCCCATCCCTAACTAGGGACGAGAAGGTTCCCGCGGTACCACCCTGCTCCTTTTTGCAAAACGCACAAAAAGTACTCGTTGCCTTTAACGCCGGCCTGCGTTCTCTTTTACTCGTATGTCCTTACATTCAAAGAGAATACTCCAAGGGGATGCTCCTGCCAGCAACGATGCACGGCTTTCACCAATACCGGGCTCTCTGTGAATCCATCACTAAACAAGCGTGTCCTTGTCAACGCATTCTAGTTATTCTCTATTATGTTCATGCTTTTATCTTCCCATTACAGTGAACATATTATATGTAATTACAGAGAAAAAAGCAACGATAGCGCCAATCTATGAACGGCGCGCAAGTAGCTCTTCTTCTTCTTCATCGATCGGCTCCATCAAACGGTCCCAGTCTTCATTATCAATGAGGTCCATTTGCGCCTCAAGCAGCATACGAAAACGCGTGCGATACACGTTTGCCTGCTTTTTCAATTCCTCAATATCCATTGTAATTCTTCGAGACTTTTCAAGGCTTTCATTAATAATCCGATCGGCATTCTTCTCTGCTTCTTTGATGATGAGACGGCTTTCTTTTTCTGCATTTCTCTTCACGTCATCCGCCGTTTCTTGGGCAACAAGGATCGACTTGTTTAACGTCTCTTCTATATTAGAAAAATGCTTTAAACGCTCGGTCAACTCATCAACTTTTTGCTCCAGTGATTTCTTTTCCCGTATGACGAGCTCAAAGTCTTTAATGATCTGATCCAAAAACTCGTTGACCTCGTCCTCATCATATCCTCGCATGCGCCGGCTAAATTCTTTGTTGTGTATATCCAATGGCGTTAAAGACAAAGAAAACACCTCCCCATTAAATTGGATCTTTTTTAAGTTTAGATCAAAACGAACCGAACATATCTCTCGTCACTAACGCTATGTGCGTTTATTTATTCGACAAACTTTCTCGTTTTTCCTTCTGTTTCGTATCAGCTTTTTTTGACGAATG
The DNA here is from genome assembly GCF_011058155.1 of Litoribacterium kuwaitense. NCBI lineage: Bacteria > Bacillati > Bacillota > Bacilli > Caryophanales > Bacillaceae > Litoribacterium > Litoribacterium kuwaitense. The sequence continues at coordinate 26,367 of NZ_JAALFC010000005.1, forward strand.
TCGATAATCGAAATTTTGCGCGCCTCGTTTGTCCTTCAATCGAAGAAATAAACAACCGTCCATACCCCCGCAAACTTAAGACATCTGAAGGCTGAACTTCAAAAGAACCTGCGTCAATGATTTGAAAGTTAACTTTTACCTTTCCGGCCTGTATTAGCGCTGAAGCTTTCGCTCGAGATAAACGGAACCCTTGGGCTAACACAGCATCTAACCGCAGAGATGCAACGATGAGCTGCTGAGGCTGCCCTTCCTCAGCTGGTATTATGACTTCATGCGGCGGCTTTTCTTTGAGCTTGATTGTCGCTTTTCCTACAGAAGTGAGCTCTCTTTGTACAAAAGATGCAACTTCTTCGGCAACGATCAATTGATAACGAGGTGGATTGCTAACGATGTCCCCAAATTTTACGCGATCGAGCCCGACATTCATTGCTGCTCCTAATACGTTAGAGTGCTCAAGCGTGACGAACTTTACCGGATAGACGATTTCAAAGCAAACAATCCCATAGTCGTCGGTCTCCGGCACCATATAATCCGGCGCAAACAAAAGCCGCTGCCGTTCCGCTCCTTGATAGCCACCATGGCTATATAACGAAATATCCGATCTATTCCCAAGCAGCTCTTTGGCAATCGCAAGTTGTCTCGGGTCAAGAAAATCCGTTAACTTTGGAGCGTATTGTTGCTCCACTTGCATGATCCAATCGAGCACTTGGTCGACAAATGCTCGCTCTTCCACACGGTAATGCTGGTACACGTGCTGTGACATTAAATAAACATCCTCGCCAACTGATAAGCTCCAGAAATCGCTAGTTGCAGCGTAATGATCGCAACGATCGGCGAAATATCAATCATGCCGAGCGGAGGAATAATTCTTTGAAAAGGCTCCATGTACGGTCTGACAAGCCTTCCAATCAATTGTCCGAAAGAAGATTCTCGCGCATTCGGAAACCACGACATGAGCACGTACACGATAATGACGTACATATAGAGTTGCAGCACATTAGCTAACACAACAAATAATTGACTCATTTTTTCACCATCCGTTATTTCTTCGATCTTGCTCATGTTCAGTGTGTATCATATCTGTAATCGACCCGGACACATCAACATTATCCGGTGTACATAAAAAGGTGTTGGATCCTAGCTTTTGAATATCTCCGCCGAGGGCATACACCGTTCCGCTTAAAAAATCAACAATTCGCTTGGCTTGATCATTCGGAATGCGTTGCAAGTTGATGACGACACTCTTGCGATTTTTTAAATGGTCGGCAATGTCCTGTGCCTCGTCATACGCTCGAGGTTCAACGAGCATCATTTTTGCTGATTGTTGCACACTTTGCAACGAAACGACATTTTGCTTCCCTTTTTTATGTGAGGATGGCATGTCTTCCTCATACCCTAACTCAGTCTCCTCACTTTCATACACTTCATACTCTTCATCGTCCATTTCAAAAAAGCGTTTAAACTTATCTTTAAAACCCAAGGATTGACACCTCCCTAGCCTGTGCTTTACGTGTTGGATTGAACTAGCATTGAGCCAATCCGAATATGCGTAGCACCTTCCTCAATGGCAATTTCAAAATCGCCTGACATGCCCATTGACAGCTCATGGCATGGTGCGAATGGGAGCTTGAGCGCCTGTACTTCTTCTTTCAGACGCGCAAGCTGTTGAAAACAATGACGTAGCAAACTTTCATCAGGTGTATGAGGTGCCATTGTCATTAACCCACAAACGTTTATTCGCGGATACACCTCTAACTCTTGAATAAAAGGAACAACATCAACTGGAGCCAGTCCATGTTTACTTTCTTCACCCGAAACGTTGACTTGTACGAAACAGGATACTTTCTTCTGTGCCCTTTTATCAATCTCTTTTGCCAGCTTGAGACGATCAAGGGAATGAAGACGATCCACTTGATCAATGACATCTTTCACTTTTCTCGTTTGTAATGAACCGATAAAGTGAAAGTCAGCTTGTCCTTTTAAAGCTTCATACGTTTCCTGAAAGCCTTCTATTCGGTTTTCACCGAGGTGCTGAATGCCTCCCTTGACGAGTTCTCTAGCAATATCGACAGTGGTATATTTTGTGACCGCAATCAGGGTGACGTCTGCTGGCTGACGGCCAGACCGTGCGCACGCCTCACTGATTCTCGATTGCACCTTTGCAATGTTGTCTTGAATTGAATTCAATATCTCTTGCTGCCTCCTCTAAGCCATCATTCGTATAAAAGCGGCATGCCTGCCTGTCGGTGCCGAGCGCCGGTGGGAAAATAGCCACTCAGAATGACAAATTGTACATAGCTCAGATACGTCAATATGCTCTTGAGGGATGCCATGAGCCATGAATATCCTTCGGTTGAGCTGCCGCAGGTCGAGTAAGTATTGTCCTCCACCTAAAGAGCTCAATGTCTTTTCCTTAAATTGATCCGGCACTTTTTCGGCGACATCTGTACCTACTTGGTAGCATTGTGCGCATATTGCCGGACCAACAAGTACATACATCTCTTCAGGCAAAACATCGTCCGTCTTCCAAAGTTCGACAAGGCGACCGGCGATCCCTGCCACTGTTCCCCGCCAACCTGCATGAAGAACAGCAATTCTCCCTGCATTTCTTGCATAAACTAAAACGGGCACACAATCGGCATAAACGAGTGAAAGTACAACCCCTGCTTGACCCGTCCATAGACCATCTGCTTCACGAAGATCGTCGTCTTCTGTCTGTTGGTCGACAGACAGAATCGTCGTCCCGTGTACTTGTTTTGCAGTATACATATCCTTCGTCGTGCAATCAAGCTCTTTAGCTAGCCATGTATAATGCCGCTGAACAGCTTCCTCATCATCCCCGACTTGTAAACCTAAATTAAATGAATCATAGGGGGCCTCACTCGTGCCCCCTTGCCTCGTCGTTACACCTGCAATGATCTCGTCTTGAAAACGCGGCCAATAGAATAGCGGCAATGCTTTTGACGTACGCAATTGCATTAGATCTGAAACCATACAATCTCCTTTACAAATGCAGCTTCTTCTTTAGCTCTTAGTGTAGCACATCTCTACCTTAGAGGGTATGCACAAATACCGCTTTTCCTCGATTACGCTTCCTCAGCCGTCGCTTTTTCGAGCATGTCTGATTTTCGAATAAGAATAACGTCTGAACCGATTTTAACAATTTGACTCCAAGGGATAACAATTTCTGAATCACGTTTAAATCCTAGCATTTTCCCTTCCCCAGGAATCACTATGGATTCAATTTTCCCTGTCGATAGAGAAATTTCAAAATCTCCAATATGTCCAAGTCGTTTACCATCAGCGACATTGACGACATCTTTCGCTTGCAAACTTGACATTTTCACCATACCTCCACCTCCTCCCTTCAATATATGGCGTTAACCATACTTTTTAGAAGTCAAAAGGAGGGGCATAGACAACATAAAAAAAGAGCCAATTCCCTTGGCTCCCTAAGTGCAGACAACGCCGAACTTGTCTTTGTCCATCGTTTTTTTATTTAGCAACTCTCCTGTAAGTAACGCTCCTATGTTTCCAACGACTTAAAACCACTTGCATTCACTTTGCAAACTTATGAAAGGATAGCGAGTAGCGTACTAGCGATATGGTGGAAACATCATCACTGTTGAATATGCTTATTCATCTGGTGAATGGCTGCTTTTTCAAGACGGGACACTTGCGCCTGGGATATGCCGATTTCATCAGCCACTTCCATCTGCGTTTTCCCTTGAAAAAACCGCTTTGTCAAAATCATTTTTTCTCGTTCGTTGAGTCTACGCATCCCTTCTTTTAACGCAATTTCTTCAACCCATTGCAAATCCTGCTGCTTATCATCACTTAGTTGGTCCATTACAAAGATCGGATCTCCACCATCATTGTAAATCGGCTCAAATAAAGAGACAGGGTCTTGAATGGCGTCGAGGGCAAAAACAACATCTTCATGCGGCAAATCCAACTCACGAGCAATCTCTTGAGCGGTCGGCTCTTTTGATGTCGCAGCCACCAATTTCTCCCGCACTTGCAAAGCTTTATATGCCACATCTCTAAGCGATCTTGATACGCGAATTGGATTATTGTCACGAAGATATCTTCGGATTTCACCAATAATCATCGGGACAGCATATGTCGAGAAGCGGACATTTTGACTTAAATCAAAATTATCTATAGATTTCATTAGTCCAATACAACCTACTTGAAATAAGTCATCAACAAATTCACCACGATTATTGAAACGCTGCACCACACTGAGCACGAGACGCAAGTTTCCATTGACTAGTGATTCACGCGCAAAGTCATCACCTGCCTGCATTTCTCTAAACAACTTTCGCATTTCCTCGTTTTTAAGTACAGGTAATTTCGACGTATCAACGCCGCAAATTTCAACTTTATTTCGGGTCAATCATGTCCCTCCTAACGGTCGTGTCGATTACAAGAATCAGTATCTCCGTCAAAAGGGAAAATATGCAGGCGTCGTGTCTTTGAAAAATTACAACATTTTATTAAATTCTTTTTTTAACCGTTTAATAATGCGTTTTTCCAGCCGTGAAATGTAGGACTGAGAAATGCCTAACAGGTCAGCAACATCCTTTTGTGTTTTCTCCTCACCATCTGCAAGGCCAAATCGCAGCTCCATAATTTGCTTTTCCCGATCATTTAAGGTGGCTAATGAGGTCACAAGCAACGCCTTGTCCACATCGTGTTCTACGTTGCGCGTCGTTATGTCTTCATCAGTTCCCATCACATCCGAAAGTAACAGCTCATTTCCGTCCCAGTCGATGTTTAAAGGTTCATCAAAAGAAATTTCTGATTTTGTCTTATTATTTCTCCGCAAGTACATTAAAATTTCGTTTTCAATACAACGAGACGCATATGTCGCCAGTTTAATCTTTTTCTCTGGGTTAAACGTATTGACAGCTTTAATTAAACCAATGGTACCGATACTGATTAGATCCTCAATATTGATACCTGTGTTTTCAAATTTACGGGCAATGTATACAACAAGGCGTAAATTCCGCTCAATGAGAACAGATCTTGCTTCTTCATCACCCGTTGGCAATTTTTCAAGCCATATGGCTTCCTCTTCTTTAGAAAGCGGGGGTGGAAGGGCTTCACTTCCTCCAATATAGTAAATGTCCTCTGGTTTCATCTTTAATTTCACGCAGATTTTATGCCAAATTTGTACAGCTTTATTTTTAAAATGTTCCCAATTCATCGAATATACCCCCTGTTTAAACTGAATGCGATTGTTGCTGACGTATTAGAGATGGGTGCACTAAAGCGTTATATTCCCCGCTTGGTGATAAGTCCATGGTCGTAAACGCAACAAGGACATTGGACGTTGACCATTGTTGTTTTCCATCTGATATCATTAACAGCTCCGGATAAAACCCCGCTACCATTCCCGAAGCGTTTCCCATGCTGCGAAAAGGAATGAGACAAAATGAAGGTTTGGCACCGGCACCATGTTCAAATGAGGCTTCAAGCGGGCGTTCGATCAATTTTTCAACGAACGGATCTTTCTGCGGGAGCAGGCTAGCATTGAGAAAGATCACAGGTTTTTTGTTACTGGGTCAGAAAGGTGATTCCCCGTATCAATAAATCCTTTCCCATACAGGGTTTGTCCCAGTAAATGCAGTTCAAAATCGACGATTCCTTGAAAAGTCTGGCTCACTTCTTCAGCAAAGCGCAATCTTTTTTTAGAAAAATATAGTAGTGCAGGAAAGCTTAACAGGACAAACAGCCAACTGACAGGATGACCGTATCCACCGCTATAGGTGACAAATCCTGTCCCAGAAGTCGCTGAAGGGATTTGTAGAAAATGAAAGATACCGATCATGCCACCACCTACAGCAAAAGTAACAAAATAAAATGTCATGAGCGCCTGTCCAAATGCTCGCAGCCTATGAAAACGAAAAGTCACGAGGACCATTCCTATAGAAATGAACCCTTTGAAAATAGGATGACCGATCATGGCGCTATAAGGTGTGAATAACCCGATAACGATGAGTGAACCAAGAAACCCTCCTAAGATTAGCCTTCTTTTTCTCACTTTTCGTTTCAAGACAATTGCCGTCAACCATAAGAGCCAAGTATCAAACAACAGATTTAATAACCAAATGAGGTCCAAATACATGAAATTGGCATCGGCCCCTTTTCCATGAAAGCTGATGTACAGTATATCTTTTTTATATGAGAAAGTCTGTCGGAATATGAGTCCTATCGAGACAAAGCCTTTCACAAAAATCTGCAAGAACTCAGAACCTTCGAAGGGATATGATACGATATGCCATTTCCTTCACCGCCGATTTTTTTCACTTTTCTACGGTTTTTGCGCACCTAAAAAAGCCCGCCTCTACACGAAATAGAGACGAGCTTTCAATTCGATTTGTTAGGAAATCAATAATAGCATTTTATGGCGATAAAAGATTATCGGCGTCTACGATTGCGATTCCGTAAAAATGTTGGAATATCTAAAGTCTCCTCTGGTTGCTGAGGCTGTTGTGACCTTACAGGCTCTTGACGCTCTTCTTTTAAAGGGGGTGGTGTATGATCTTGCGGTGCCGCTTTTGAATAGCGCTGCTGACTCTGTGGTGTTGCGCCCTGTTGCGGTCGCGACGGCTTTCCAGGCTGAAGCTCACTTTCAGAAAATCCTGTCGCAATGACAGTAACTAAAATTTCGTCTTTCAAATCTTCATTAATGACTGAACCGAAAATCATATTCACTTCTTGATCCGACGCATTTGCGACGATATCAGCAGCCTCTTGTACTTCATACAAGCTCAGGTTCGATCCACCAGTAATATTCATAATGACACCTTGCGCGCCATCGATAGACGTTTCAAGTAATGGAGAGGAAATCGACTTTTTGGCTGCTTCTGCAGCACGGTTTTCACCGGTTGCGATTCCAATTCCCATTAATGCTGACCCACGATCAGACATAATCGTCTTTACGTCGGCAAAGTCGAGGTTAATGAGGCCTGGTGTAGCAATTAAATCGGAGATACCTTGCACCCCTTGACGAAGAACGTTATCCGCTTCTCGGAAAGCTTCAAGCATTGGTGTATTTTTATCGACGATTTCAAGTAGACGATCATTTGGGATAACGATCAAAGTGTCCACTTTTTCTTTCATCGTGTCAATACCGCTTGATGCTTGTGTAGCGCGCTTACGACCTTCAAAAGTAAATGGTCGTGTGACGACACCTACTGTCAACGCTCCAAGCTCTTTTGCAATGGATGCAATCACTGGGGCTGCGCCTGTTCCAGTGCCTCCACCCATTCCAGCCGTAACAAATACCATGTCCGCTCCTTTGAGCGCTTCCTCGAGCTGTTCTTTACTCTCTTCAGCCGCTTTTTTTCCAACCTCAGGATTCGCGCCTGCCCCCAAGCCGCGAGTCAACTTTCCGCCAATCTGCATTTTCACTTCCGCTTTTGATAAATTCAAAGCTTGGTTGTCTGTATTCACAGCAATAAATTCGACGCCTTGAACACCGTGCTCAATCATTCGATTGACAGCATTGCTGCCCCCGCCACCGACGCCGATCACTTTGATCGATGCTAATTGATCCATACTCGTATCAAACTCCAGCATGTAAGATCCTCCTAAACGATTTTTCTCTCTTACTCAAAAAATTTATTAAACCAATTCTTCATTTGTGTTGAGAAGCCAGGTTCTTTTTTCCCACCTGACTCTGCTGCGGGGGTTTTCTTCTTTTTCACAGGACGATCGATTTCTTCAGAAGCAATGGAAGCAGCAACTTCTTTTCCTTGCACCTTCATATTACGATGGGCAAACTGTATGACACCTACACCCGTCGTATATTGAGGCTCTCTGACACCGATATAATCCGCGATGGCAACGCGCACGTTATGTCGTGTGACGTCCTGGGCCAATTCAAGTACCCCAGGCATACTTGCGGTACCACCTGTCAAAACAATACCACCGGGCAATTGTTTGAAACCCAGTCGCTGCAATTCATCCATAATCATGACAAACATCTCTTCAATGCGAGCTTCGATAATTTCCGCGATGTCGAGCTGTGTGATCGTCTGGGTTTGATTACTCCCAATCATCGTCACTTCAAAGGCTTCTTCTTCTGAAGCTAAATCGTAAAAAGCGTGTCCATACGTTTTTTTCAGCTTTTCAGCCTCTTCCGTCGTCGTCCGTAATCCAATGGAAAGATCTTTAGTGATCAAATCTCCTCCGACTGGAAGCATGGTCGTCCCCTGCAGAATGCCTTCATCAAACACAGACACGGTCGTCGAGCCAGCACCTAGATCAACGAGTGCAACGCCGATGTTTTTTTCATCGGCTGATAATGCAACTGAGCCCGCTGCAAGTGGCTGTAGACAAATGTCGATAATTTCCAATCCCGCTTTTTCCACACACCGCAACGTATTATGCAACATCGTTCGTGATCCAGTGATTATGAGTCCTTCCATTTCAAGACGAACGCCTATCATCCCACGAGGGTCATTAATCTCATCTAGTCCGTCGACGATAAACTGCCGAGGGATGACATCGATGATTTCTCGCTCAGGAGGAATGGAAACAACTTGCGCTGCATCGATAACTCTAGCGACATCATCATCAGTGACCTCTCTGTTTTCACTGCCAACCGCAACGACTCCATGGCATGGTAGCAAATCAATATGATTGCCTGCGATGCCAACAATGACACGCTGGATATCTACCCCTACCATTCGCTCAGCCTGCTCAACAGCCTTTTGGATAGAAAGCACGGTTGCATCTATATCTACAATAGACCCTTTTCGTACGCCTTTAGAGCTGACGTTCCCTACTCCAATGACATTTAAGACGTCACCTGACAGTTCTCCTAAAATCACTTTAATATTGGACGTACCGATGTCTAAACTTACATAGATTCCATTGCTGTTCAATCCTTGGCACCTCCCTTAAATAAACAAATCCACATTTCTCATTGTAAGTTAAACGTATCGAAGGGTGGTCTGGAATCCACGTATCTTCCGTCCGTTCACTTTGTGTGATTTCTAAATTCTACGTCCTCTTAAAGAAAATTTTCGTTTGTTTTGCTTTGTTTATATACTATATCTTCAAATCGTTACACAATGTATTCAACAAAGGATGCCTTTTCCCTTTTTTTATGTAGATTTTTTTCCGTTGTCAGGCTTATATGAATCACTCCATTTTGCCAGTAAAAGACGTCGAATTGCAGCTATATTGTTAAACAGTCTTACACCAAATGCAAAAATGGCAGCCAAATATAAGTCTACACCAATATGAACCCCTAGAAAAGCCAAACCTGACGCTAATAACATATTGAAAAAAAAGCCACTGACAAAAACTGAATTATCAAATGTACCTTGCATTTGTGCACGAATACCACCAAATAGAGTATCGAGCGCTGCCAACACAGCAATTGATACGTAACTGGCATATTCAGGTGCTACATGTACACCGGAAAAAAGACCGACAAACAGCCCGATCAAAAAGCCTAGAATAGGTAACCACATGATCAGCTCCCTCCTTTATCACCTTCTACAGGACTGATCTCCTTCAATCGAGCATGTCCCTGATAAGCTGACAATTGAAGATCTTCTTTGACTTGAGCTGACAACTTCACATTTTCTGTCGCGAAGTCATCTACCGATTGGGAGTAAGAAATCTTCGCATGAAGCTTTTCCGGATCGTCAGTCAATACTTTGATTTCAAATGGATACGGAGGAAGCGGCTCATTATCAATATAAGTCTCCCCATTCACTTCACGAATGGGCGTCGTTGCCGACAAACGATACCCCGCAATCTCAATTTCTTTCGCACCATACCGATTCAGCTCATTAATTAAACGTGTCAACAACGCGGGTGACAGCTCTTCCACACGTTCACCGAGTAAAGCTTCATCAAACAATTCACTGACATACAGCAAAACGCCATCCCCGGATGTTTCAGTCAGACCAGCTTCTTTTTCTAGCTCATCTAAAGTCTCCCGAAGTGCCTTTTCACGTGATACCGATTCTCTCGCAGAGTAATTATTCTCAATCGTCTCGTATTTTGTGATTTCTCGCAAGAGCTCAACAGATCGCTGCTGTTCTTTTTTTAAATCTTGTCGAATTTCCCAAACGTCTCTCGTATCTCGCGTCTTTTCTTGATCTGATGTATTCAGTTGCAGCGCTAAAAGCAAACCTAATGCCAGTGTGACGACGGTTATGGATAAACGCTTAACCATGTGTTACGCCATCCTCATCTAAATGTGCGGGTAGCTCATACGCGTCACTCGTTTCAACCCGTACCGTAATATTGTCAGCGACAAGCTGCTCTACCACACCACCGGCCAAATTCAAGGACGCGCTCAAGGTGTCTGGGTCACCTAACCCTGTAATTTCAAACGGAGCCGTTGATTGCTGTCCGTCAATCGTAATGACAGGTCCTGTACAGACGATAAATGAGTTGCTCTTTAACCTCTGCCCATTGATTGCCACTGCATCAGCACCTGCAGCTTTGAGCTCGTTCACTACTTTGTGAACATGACTTTCGTGCACGAGATAGTCATTAATATTTTCCTCCTCAGGCACATAAGATGGGTCAGAGAGAGACACCTTCACCCCAGGACCTTGAATGGGAATGTCGCCGATCAGCATGCGTAGCTTTTCGACTTCTTCGACAAGGTTAAACAATGTATCCTCCTGGTTGGCAAATTCGTTTTCCATCTGTTGAATGGTCGTTTTCTTTTCTGACAGCAATGACGTCAATTCGAGGTTCTGTTGCTCAATTGAAATGAGCTCTTCACGAAGTTCGTACTCTTCTTCCCATGCATCTGAAGACAAAGTAGGTGGAGACTGCTTCGTATTTTGGTAGGAAAACGCCAGCAAAAAACCGAGGACTGCTAAAACGATAAATAAAACAGACTTCTGTACCGTTTTATTGACTTTCATTTTCTTCATCATGCTTATCGAGCTCCTTGGAAGCATCTTCCTCCCCGTAGGCTTTAAAATAGGATGCCACACCTAAATGGATGACCCCTTTTTGCTCAGGATCTAATTGAGCAACGATCGACGGATAGTCTGCCATCTTTTGCGCAAAGCCTTTCACCATCGTATGTATTTCATATCCATCGTTCATATAAACAATTACACGCATTGGTTCGTCAGCAGTAGGTGCATAAGTGACCGTAGAAATGGCATTTAAAACGAGCTCCGGCACATCTTCAAGCTCAGCAGCGATAATCTTGAGCGCTTCATCATCATTCCACGATTCCAGTAAAGGCGCTGAAGTTGGCAACTGTTCCTCAGACACGTCGGATAAAAGCACACCGTTATCAAGAAGCGGATGAAAACGTCCTTCTTTTTCAATATAAGCTAACCTTTGATGCTCTTTAATGGAAATATTCACTTCGTTTGGAAAATGCTTTGTGACAGTCGCTTGCGCAATTTCTTCATGATTTTCGATCCGTTTGGCAACTTCGTCTTCTTGCAGCTGCACAAAACTCGTCTCTTGTGAGACATCTGCCAATGATACCACTTCATCTTGAGAAACGTAGTGCGTTCCAGTAACCTTAACCTCTTGAACATGACTAAATGGGGATTGAAAATAAAGAATGACAGCGATCAAAATGAAAAACACTGATAAATAAATAATGAGCATTGAATTGGCTTTTCGTTTTCGTTGCTTTTTAATACCCGGAATTCGGTCTTCAAGGTGATAAAGCTTTCCTTGCTTGTTCGTGTCCCCTCCCTCCTTCATCCAAGCCTCTCCTCCATTCTTATCATCGTCATCTGGGTGCAGTCTCTCCTCTGAGAAGTATGATGGTAGATGTTTTTTCCAAAAGCAAAGCAGATGAACGCAAGAAAAACGGCTGAATGGCCGTCTTCTCAGTTGTCTTCGTAAATGTTAGTTTAACACAAAATTGCTGCGATGAGTTTAATGCGCTACCTCTGTTCCAATTATTTCAATTTCTGTTTGCAGTTGAATGCCCGTCTTCTCAAATATCGTGTCTTGAACGTGGCGAATGACCGCCTTCACATCCTCTGCTTTGGCGTCTCCTATATTGACGATAAAATTTGCGTGCATTGGTGAAACTTGCGCTCCCCCGATGGAAAACCCCTTTAACCCTGCTTTCTCAATCAGCTCGCCAGAATATGAGGGTAATGGGTTACGGAAAATGCTTCCTGCACATGGTGAATCATAGGGCTGAGTATTTTTGCGATACGTCTTATAGGTTTTCATCTCGTTCGTAATGTCTTTCGCATTTCCCTCTTTTAGCTGAAATCGCGCCTCTAGACAAATGCCAGGGCGTTCTTTTTGCAAGACTGTCGTTCGATAAGAAAACTTCATCTCTTCATTGGACAGCCATTCCATTGTCCCATCTGCAAATAAAATGTGTGCTTCTTTTAGGACGCGAGAAACATCCGAGCCATGTGCGCCTGCATTCATATAGACCGCACCACCAACGGATCCAGGAATACCGCCGGCAAATTCAAACCCAGACAAACCGTCGCGGCTCGTCATCACAGCCAGCTTTACAAACGGATATCCGCCGCCGACCGTCACGAGATTACCATCCTTTTTATAATGATCTAACCCTTTACCAAGTTTAATCACGACACCCGATAAACCTTCATCAGGTACAAGCAAATTGGACCCTCGTCCAATCACGAAGATTGGCGCCTGATGGGCTTTCGCCACCGCGACAGTTTGTTTAAGCGCCTCAATAGAATGAGGAATAACAAACCATTCTGCAGGGCCGCCAATCCGAATGGTTGTATGTTTGCTCAACGGCTCATCCTGTCGGACGGAAGCATTCTCTATTTGTTCCAATTCTGCCGCCAGATTTTTCACATTGTCACGCTCCTTTATTCATTTCGCATGCTTGCTTACATTCAACAAAACGCCTACAGCTACGAGCATTAATGTTAACGAGGACCCTCCATAGCTTAGAAACGGAAGGGTGATGCCGGTGACAGGCATAAGTCCAGTGACAACCCCTATATTGATGGCAACTTGCAAAGCAATCATCGTACAGATGCCTACCGCAATTAATGAGCCATACATATCCGGCGCACCAAGGGCAATGCGGACTCCTCTCCACAACACAAAGGCAAATAAAAGGAGAACGAAAAAGCCACCGATGAAACCTAGCTCTTCAGCCACGATCGAAAAAATAAAATCCGTTTGCGGCTCCGGCAAATAAAAGTACTTTTGCCTCGATTGACCAATACCAAGACCTAATAAACCACCTGGCCCAATAGCGTATAACGACTGAATGATTTGAAAGCCACTGCCGAGAGGATCAGACCACGGATCCATGAACGACGTAATTCGCTGAATTCGATACGGCGCCGATAAAATTAACGCGGTAAAACCAGCCAAGCCTGCCACCCCGAGCACAACAAAGTGGCGGATTCTCGCCCCGGCAATAAACAGCATAATCATACAGGTACCGACCATCACCGTTCCAGTTCCTAGGTCTGGCTGAAGCATAATCAATCCAAAAGCAGAAAATATTAAGCCTAATGCAGGTAAAACGCCCCTGCGCCACTCAACAATATATTTTTGTCGAGCTGCTAAAAACCGAGCTAGAAAGGCAATCATTGCTAATTTAATAAATTCCGAGGGCTGAATGCTAAAAGCACCGACACCAAGCCAGCTTCGCGCTCCACCTCGAACAAGTCCAACGCCGGGAATTAATACGAGCAGAAGCAGTAAAAAACAAATGATTAATAGGATAAGTGCCCATTTTCGCCAGTTCCAATAGTCGATGTTCATCACTAAAAAGAGGGCAACAACCCCAAGACCGGCGAATAAAAGCTGACGCTTGGCAAAGAAGAATGGATCTTCAAACCGATAGTCCGCCCAAATGGCACTTGCGCTATAAACCATAATAATACCAATCGCTACGAGAAGCATAGTGACAGTAAATAGGAAAAAGTCTGGCGTGTTTTTTTTCATGAACGAAGACACCTCAAGTCCGTATCGAAATTAGCAGGCAGACAACCCCTCCTAATTCAGCGTATGCACAGACTTGGTGAACATGTCTCCTCGTTCTTCAAAAGTTTTAAACTGATCCCAACTCGCGCATGCTGGTGACAATAAAATGACATCACCAGATTTAGAAAGAGCGTACGATGTCTGCACTGCTTTTTCTACATTATCGACACGCGCGATGTGTTCTATCCCTACTTCATTTCCTAATTGCTCTAAACGCGCAGCCGTTTCACCAAAAGTGACGAGTGCGCGAACGTGTGACATACTTTCCTTTAATTCCTCGAAGCTCTGACCACGCTCCAAGCCACCAGCAAGTAAAACGACAGGCTTTGTAAACGCGCACAAAGCGTGCTTCGTGGCTAATGTATTTGTTGCCTTTGAATCATTGTAAAAGTGTCGACCATCCACTGTTGCTACAAACTGCAGCCGGTGCGCTACCCCGGTAAAAGTAGTCAAAACATGGGCAATGCCTTCGGGCGTAGCACCTGCGGAGGAAGCAGCATGCACTGCAGCAACGATATTTTCAAGGTTATGTGCTCCCGGAAGGGCAATATCGTTTACATCAATGACCTTCGTCCCCTTAAGCCAAAGCACTCCTTCATGGACACCAGTTTGTTCATCACTTAACCCATGCGACTGAAATGTAACTAAAGGAGCTTGCGGCAAGGCATTGATTTCCTTTAGATAGGCTTGCGCCTGTCGCTGAACAAAAAGATCATCTGAGGCGTCCATATTCGTAAAAATCCGGGCTTTCGACGCGATATAATGCTCCCATGAGCGATGATAGTCTAAATGCGCCTCGTAAAGATTGAGCAGAACCGCAGCATGCGGTCTAAATGCTTCTGTTCCCGCAAGTTGAAAGCTTGAAAGCTCCATGACGATGACATCATCAGCTGTTGCTTCTTGAGCGACGTCTACAGCCACGGTGCCGATATTTCCAGCAATTCGGGACGAAACACCTGAGGCGAGCAGCATTTCATGGATGAGCGTCGTCGTCGTCGTTTTCCCGTTTGATCCAGTCACAGCCACAATCGGAGCTTCAGATAAATGGTATGCAAGCTCGACCTCTGTCCAAACAGGAATGCCTTTTTCTTGTGCTGCTTCAATGATCGGATTTTGATATGGGATTCCCGGGTTTTTGACAATGAAATCACAGTGATCAGTCAATTGAACGGGGTGGCTACCACACACGACTTGTATGCCCTCTTTATATAACGCCTGCGCATCAATATTGTCTTGGTAAGGCAGTCGGTCATTGACCGTAATCACAGCACCTAGTTTCTGCAACGCCTTCACCGCAGCCATACCACTTTTCGCTAGCCCGATCACGAGGACGCGTTTTCCCTTTACACTCGTGAATTTTTTCATCCTATATCCACACCTCTACGTAAATTCCAAGCGCAGCAAAGAGAAAAGCAGCCGCCCAGAAGGTGACTACAACCCGCCATTCTGACCACCCTGATAACTCATAATGGTGATGAAGCGGACTCATCTTAAACACCCTTCTCCCCGTCAACTTAAATGAAATAACCTGGATGATCACCGACAGGGTTTCAAGCACAAACACCCCACCAATAACAATAAGCAAAAGCTCTAGCTTTGTCATAATAGCGACAGCTGCCAATGCACCGCCGAGCGCTAGAGAGCCTGTGTCACCCATAAACACTTTCGCCGGGTTCGCATTGAAGACGAGAAAACCTAGAACCGCTCCGACAATTGCTATACAAAAAACAGCGACATCCACCTGTCCGAGATACCAAGCTAAAACACCGAAGGCACCAAAGGCAACAGCTGATGTTCCTGCCAGCAAGCCGTCCAAGCCATCGGTTAAATTCGTAGCATTGGACGTACCGATGAGCATAAATATGACGAGAAGCGGAAACAAAAGGCCTAAATCAACACTTAAGCCAGTGCCCGGAAGCTCAATATACGTTTCATGATCGAGTAAATACAAGCCGACACAAAAACCGATTGAGATGAGAAGCTGGCCAGCCATCTTTTGTTTTGACGTAAGCCCTAAGTTTCGTTTAAGTACGACTTTAATAAAATCATCGAGAAATCCTATCAAACAAAAACCTAAGAAGACAGCAAGCATTAGTAGTGTCTCTGGACTTATGTAGTAGTATCGCATCGTTATTAAACCGGCAGCACATACAGCAGCGACAACAATAATAATGCCGCCCATCGTTGGCGTTCCCGTTTTTTCTGATGCGATTGTGGGCCTTCCTCACGAATTTTTTGACCAAACTTTAATCGTCTAAGCATAGGAATTGCGACTGGCGAAAATAGTACAGACAAAATGAATGCAAGACCTATTGCAAATAATAATGCTTCTTCAGGAATCATAACCAGTCACCTCCTATTTGTCTTTTAATGCATCTACGATCTGTTCGAAGCGCATCCCTCGTGAAGCTTTAAACAGGACAACGGCGTTTTCTTTTAACAACGGTTTGATTCTTTCTGCAGCCTGTGTCGTGTCTAACACATGCTGGACATCAACTGACCCCTGTTTACGCGCCTCCTCAGCAATCCACTTTGCGCGCTCACCAACGGCAACGAGATGAGTCACTGGCGCCGACACTTCGCGCCCGACACTTCGATGCATCTCTGCCTCGTACATGTTTCCAAGTTCAAAAATATCACCGAGTACAGCAATTTTTGCTGTCGCCTGCTCGAGTGATTTTAATGTTTTTAACGCCGCCTTCATTGACGTCGGGCTTGCATTGTAAGCATCCTGAAGAATGATACTTCCATTTGGCCCTTCAAGGCGCTCCATACGCATTGGTGTCATTGTTGCCTGCGTTAAACCTCGCTGGATCGCGGCCGTTTCCATCTTGAGTGCTTTTCCAATGGTTACTGCATACGCTGCATTCTTTACATTATGCTCTCCTAAAAACGGTAATGTGTATTCTTCACCATCTAGAGCAAATCGCTGCTCACGATGATTTTGACCATTTAACACCAATTTGCTGTCGGATGTTGGCGAAAAGCCGATTCGTTTTACCCTAGAGGTTTCCCACCCGTCAAGTAACGGCTCATCCCCATCGACAATCAACATGCCTCGATCTTGTAAACCGTAAGCAATTTCTTTTTTCGCTTCAGCAATCCCTTCCCGTGAGCCTAAATATTCAATGTGGGACTCGCCGATATTCGTAATGATGGCAAACGAAGGTTGGGCAATGTCACTTAAGCACTCAATTTCTCCTTTATGATTCATCCCCATCTCTAAAACAAGGTATTCTGTATCCGGAGACATTGAAAGAATCGTTAACGGCACCCCGATATGATTATTTAGATTGCCTGCTGTTTGGTGGGTTCGCCCCCGCTCTTTACAGACACTGGCAACAAGATCTTTTACCGTTGTTTTTCCATTACTCCCGGTAATGGCGATCACGACTGGGTGAATATTTTTGACATAATGCGCAGCTAGTTTTTGCAGCCCTTCAATTGTATCATCTACAAAAAAGATACTGCATGCTTCTTCCACCGATGGAGGGAGCGTTTCACTGCGTGCCCATAACAACGCGACTGCCCCTTGCTTTACAGCATCTGCAGCAAAATCGTGTCCATTAAACCGTTCGCCAACAATAGGAACATAAAGTCCACCCGACATCTCTTCTCTCGTATCACGTGACACCATCGTAATGCTAGACGGGACATTGCTTGCTAAACGATGATCTGGGAACAATTGCTGTAACTCTTCAATGGGTAAGTTCATCATCTTAGCCTCTCCTTCAGTGCCTCACGCGCTTCTTCCCGATCATCAAAATGAACCGTGTGATCTCCGATGATTTGATACGTTTCATGCCCTTTACCTGCGATCAAAATGACATCGCCTTCTTGTGCATCATTGATCGCTCTATAAATCGCTTCACGCCGATCTTCAATGACAGTGAACTGATGCTTACTTTCGTCTAGCGGCTCAATCATGTCAGAGAAAATTTGCTCGGGGCTTTCGGTACGTGGATTATCGTTCGTAAAAATAGCGACTTCAGCATAGTGTACCGCTACTTGCGCCATTTTCGGACGCTTCGTTCGGTCGCGGTCCCCTCCACAGCCACAGACGACAAGCAAGCGATTTTTCGTCAGCTCTCTCGCTGTCTGAAGCACGTTTTTCAAACTGTCTGGTGTATGTGCATAATCAACAATGACCGGGAAACCTTGTCCGGCATCAACAAGCTCAAAACGTCCTGGTACTCCTTGAATGCGCTCAAGGCCTGCTTTGATTTCCGTTATAGCGACCCCTCCTGCATAACAAGCGGCAGCAGCGGCTAATGTATTATAAACGTTAAAGGTGCCTGCCAACGGAAGGGTCACTTTGCATGTGCCTTCTGGTGTCACTAACGTGAAGCTCGTGCCATGTCCTTGTAATGACAGATCTTTGGCCATGACGTCTGCTTTTTGCCGAATACCATACGTCAATATAGCAGCCTGAGTTACATTACGAAAAGACGAAAAAACGGGATCATCTACATTGAGCACAGCATACGTTTCAGATACATCTTTCTGCCATGCAGGAAGAGACGAAAAGAGCAGCCGCTTCGCATCTTTATAAGCTTCCATCGACGAGTGGAAATTAAGGTGGTCTTGACTTAAATTCGTAAATACGGCGACATTAAATTGGCAGCCTCTCGTTCGTCCTTCTACGAGGGCATGAGATGACACTTCCATCACCGCTCTTTCGACACCTTCGTTCATCATCTGCCGAAGCGACTGTTGAACCGTAAGAGACTCTGGCGTTGTGTTTGGTAATGGATATGTCGCTTCGCCGATACGAAGTCCAACAGTACCCATTGTCGCCGTTTTTTGCGCATGACACTCATAGATCGATTGAATAATATACGTCGTCGTCGTCTTCCCGTTTGTCCCTGTCACCCCTGTCAGGTGAAGCGCATCACTTGGATACCCAAAAAACGCGTTCGCCACTTGGGCGAGCGCTGTTCGTGAGTCATTCACAAGCAAAACGGGAAGCGTCGTATTGACAGGTTTTTCAGCGATTATCGCTACAGCGCCTTGCGCCTCCGCTTCACCAACGAGCTCATGACTATCAAAGCGTGTTCCTTGAATACATACGAAGAGATCCCCGTCCTCTGTCTTTCTCGTATCCATTGAAATGCCCTGTACGTCAAGCGCTGGAACAGGTTCTCGAAAAAAAGGCAATGCTTGCTTGATCAGTTCATTTAACTTCAACGCCCTCACCCCTAAACTACAACTAAAAGATTTTTTCTACATCATCACTTCACTATAGAAGTGTTAACAAACAACGAACTTCCTTAATCATTAACACCTGCTTTTGACTCGTTGTTTAAAGTGGCTTTCTCGCCCCAGTATACACGAATGACAGCACCTTTCTCTACTTTTTCTCCAGGCGCAGGAGCTTGGGCAACAATGACATCGCCTTCACCGTTATGCTCTATCGTAAAGCTGGACAAATGATGCCTGATTTCCTTTTTCGTCAACCCTAAAAGGTTCGGCACTTCCACAAGAATTGGATCGGTATACGTTCGCTCTTTCTCAATTTGTCCACTTCTTTTTTCAACGCCGAGTGCCATTAAGCTATCGCCAATAATATTCCCAGCAACAGGCGCAGCAACAACCCCACCAAATTGAACTGTACCTTTTGGATTGTCCACTGCCACAAAGACAACGATTTGCGGATCATCCATCGGTGCTACGCCCATGAAAGAAACGATATAGTTGTTTTGTAAATATTTTCCGTCGACAGCTTTTTGTGCCGTTCCTGTTTTGCCGCCGACGCGGTAGCCTTCGACGAATGCATTCTTCCCTGTCCCTTGAGCGACGACGCTCTCTAAAGCACGGCGCACCTCTTTTGATGTTTCTTCAGAAATCACTTGTCGTTTCATCACTGGTGTTTCTTTATCGACAACCAATCCGCTCTCTGGGTCTACCCACTCTTTTGCTACATAAGGCTGATATAAATACCCACCGTTGACAGCTGCAGCGACCGCTGTGACTTGCTGGATCGGCGTGACACTTATCCCTTGACCAAACGAGGTCGTTGCCTGCTCTACAGGGCCGACACGGTCGAGATCAAATAAAATGCCCGTACCTTCTCCTTGCAAATCAATGCCCGTTTTTTTACCAAAGCCAAAGTCGTGCACATATTGGAAGAGTTTCTCCTTCCCGAGCTTTTGTCCCATAACGACAAATCCGGGGTTGCACGAATTTTGTACGACCTCAAGAAAGGTTTGTGAACCGTGACCGCCGCGCTTCCAGCATTTAATTTTAGCGCCGCCGACTTTAATTGAGCCGGAATCATGAAATGTATCGTTGTCTAAGTCTAGGAGCTTTTCTTCAAGGACGGAGGCAAGCGTGATCACTTTAAACGTCGATCCCGGCTCAAACGTACTCCATATCGGCAAATTGCGATTATACACTTCTGGAGGAACTTCTTTATACTCTTCTGGATCATAGTCAGGCCGGCTCGACATCCCTAAAATTTCACCTGTGTTTGGATCCATCGCGATGGCCATCAGCCCATCTGGAGAAAATTTGGCCTCGGCTTCGTCTAATTCACGCTCAATGATTGTCTGTACCTTGGAGTCGATCGTCAACCGCAAGTCCAAACCATCCACTGGCGCTTTATAGCGATCGGCCTCTCCTTTCAGACGCTGCCCTTTTGCGTCCGACATAAACGATAACGATCCTCTTTCTCCTTCAAGCTCGTCATTGTAAATCGCTTCTAAACCAGTCAAGCCTTGATTGTCAATGCCTGTAAAGCCGAGCACGTGCGATAAATAACTTCCAAACGGGTAGTGCCTTTTTGAATCTTGCGTGACATACACGCCGGCCAATTCTAATGCCCGAATGGCTTTTACTTTGTCCTCTGATAGCTTCCTGCCTTCCGGATGAACCTTAACGATATTTTCATTTTTCGTCATAAAATCGTACGCGCGCTCTACAGTCATTTCGAGCACAGGTGCCACCTGTTTAGCAGCCTCTGCGGGATTTTCAATTTGCCTTGGGACGACATACAAAGACGGTGCGCTTACATTCGTCGCTAAAGGAACGCCATTTCGGTCCAAGATCTCCCCGCGCTCTGGTTCAAAAGGTAAATCCCGGCTCCAAAGCTCCTCAGCCTTCTCAGTAAGACTCTCCGCCTCAAACACTTGTACATAAACTAGGCGTGCGGCAATAATCGCAAACACAATGCCACCGGCAAACAGTAAGTAAATGAGTCGTTTTCGAACGGTTCGATTCGAAACAAACACAAGCGGGACCCTCCTTCTCTAGCTAGTCCACTCTATGCGCTCGTCTCTCCTCGTAGAACCGATCTCTCTAGCTCGTTTCCTCCTCAGAAGGCGGAAGTGTTTCCTCGGTACCATTCGCATCAGTAGCAGAAGGGTCGGCTTCTTCAGATTCGCCCGCACCGTCCTTAGCTGTTTCTTCCAATGACGCTTCATCTTTTTCTGGATTTGGCTCTGCTAGCTCGACAACGACGTAATCGCCTTGCACAACGGTATGCCCCGGCTGAATGCTTTGCGTTGTCACATAACCACTCCCCATCGTATTCGGCTCAACGCCGAGCAACTCTGCCAAGATCATAAACTCGCGATAACTATACCCTGTCAAATCAGGCATCGTATATGAATCGCCAGCGAGGACAAATACTCGCGAGCCTGACAGTACTTTCTGTTGCGGCAGAGGTCTCTGTTCTTGAACGGCCCCTTCACCAATGATGACTGGAGTCAGTCCTGATTCAGCAAGCACTTGTTGTGCCTGGGCCGAATCCATACCATTCAGATCAGGAACGGTATTGCCCGTTTGGCTTGCCGCTATTTTTTCTTGAGCCGCTTTCGGAGCGATATCTAAATACTGCATACTGTTATGAACTAAAGGCTTGACGACTTTAGCAACTGGCTGTGAGCCGTTTTCCGGATAGCCGTATTGGTTTAATCCGAGCTTAGGCTGTTTAATTCCTACGTAAAACACAAGCTCAGGGTCTTTTTCGGGAACAGCACCGAGAAACGAGAAAATATAATTGTTATGACCCGTCATATACCTCCCGTCTTCGCCTGCAATTTGCGCTGTTCCTGTTTTTCCGGCAATATCATAACCTTCCATCTCATAGGCTCTACCTGTTCCGACGGAAGACGAGACGACTGTCCCGAGAATCTCTGTCACTTGCTTAGCAGTATCTGCTGAAATAGGCGTACCTGCCACTTCAGGTTCAGATTGGTAGGTTACTTCATCTGTGTCACTATCCCGAATCTCCTTAATGATATAAGGCTTCATCATTTTCCCACCGTTTGCAATAGCGGTCATTCCTTGAACTTGTTGAATCGGTGTGATGGCAGAGCCTTGACCAAAGGTCGTCGTTAATTGTTCGATCGGATAATTATACAAAAGCCTCCCGCTTGCTTCATTCGGTAAGTCAATCCCTGTCGGTTGATCTAACCCAAATGATTTTAGATACTCTAAAAACAACTCTGGACCGAGTTTTTCCATCCCGAGAATCCCAACGACAACGTTGGATGAACGTTGGATGCCTTCTAAATACGTAATTGTGCCCCAATGCGTTCTTACGTCACTAATAGATGATGATCCATTAAAAGAATATCTACCTGATTGAAAATACGCATTCGGATCAAAGACCCCTTCTTCAATCGCAGCAGCAAGTGTAAAAACTTTCATTGTTGATCCAGGCTCAAAACGATAGGAAATAGCGTCGTTTTGATAGTTCGTAATGTCTCTCGTATTCGGATCAAACGTCGGATAATTGGCCATCGCTAAAATTTCACCCGTTTTAGGGTTGGCGACAATCCCAATCATATTTTCAGGTGTATACTCTTCGTGAACACGATTCATCGCGTCTTCAAGGAACCCTTGAATTTTTTGATCAAGTGTTAAATAAACAAAATCTCCATTATCTGGAGGCGTGATGGATGATTCAACATCGTCAATGCGCACATTGTGCTTATCACGACCGTATTTCATTTGCCCTGGCGTAGCCGCCAACTGATCATTTAGCGCTTGCTCAAGACCCATCGCGCCGACGATGTCGCCTTCTTCATTTTCATGAGTATATCCGAGGACATGCGAGGCAAAAGCCCCATTGGGATAAAACCGTTTATTTTCTCTTCGAAAGTAGACACCTTCTAAATCAAGTGCCTCAATCTCTTCCATAACTTCATAACTTAGTTTACTGCCGGCTGTTCCAAATTCCACTTGGAACGGCCCAGGATCTTCTTCGGTGGATGAGACATCTAGTTGATTATAGAGATAGGATTGTTCAACACCTAGAATCGGCGCCAATTCCTTAGCCACCTTCTCCTTATCTTTCACACTCCCTGGGAAGGTCTCACGCACAATTGCATAAAGTGTATAGGATTGAACATCCTGAGCAAGCGGTAAACTGTTTCGATCGTAAATCGTCCCTCGCTTTGCGTCCAATGTTTCGGAAACAAGCCGCTGATTTTGAGCGTATTCTTCTAAATCGACACCTTCAACTTGTTTCGCCGCCTGAAGGTAGACTAATCTTCCGAAAAGCACAAAAAGAGCAGGATAAAGACCAATAGCAATATCCTGACTCCTGCATTTACGGATGGGTTTTTTTTGTTACTCATTCGCGATCCCCCGGTTCCTCGCTTTGCACATTTTTGACTTGATCTTTATTGAGTGTTAATCCGTGTTTTTCAGCAATTTCTTTTATACGGTCAGGCTGGCTTAAGATTGCCTTTTCTTCTTCAAGTCCATCGATCTGGTCTTGGATCTCTCCAATAGAAGTGTCAAGGGACTTGGTTTCATAATTCGCCTGATAAATCGAGGCGCTATTCATTAAAATAATGACCGCTAAACCGATAAAAACAGAAGAAACCCCAATGTACAAAAGCATTTCTACAGGTGCTATTTTACTCTTTTTAACGCGAACAACACGCTTTTGCGGTTCAGACTGTAGCCTTTTTTGTCTAGCTAAAGCATTATTCCCCACACACGTCCCTCCCAAATCAATGGTGCTCTAATTTTTCCGCAACCCTTAATTTTGCCGATCGCGCCCTCCGATTTACTGCTAATTCAGTCTCGGATGGTAACAATGGCTTTCGATTAACTAGGCGTAGCAGTGGCTTCATCTCATCTGGAAGCACCGGAAGCCCTCGTGGCACTTCCTTCGGTGTACTCAGCTCTTTAAATAGGCGTTTACAAATACGATCTTCCAACGAATGAAACGTAATGACAGCAATCCGCCCTCCTGGAAGCAACAGGTCGATCGCTTGCTGTAATGCTTGCTCAAATACATTAAGCTCATCGTTCACAGCAATGCGAATGGCTTGGAAAACTCGTTTTGCGGGATGACCACCTTTACGGCGTGCCGCAGCCGGAATCCCTTCTTTAATCACTTCCACAAGCTGTCCTGTCGTTTCTATGGGTTGGCGCTCACGTACTGCTTCAATCCTTCTGGCAATGGATTTGGCAAACTTTTCTTCCCCATACTGAAAAAAGATACGGACAAGCTGCTCATACGGCCATTCATTCACAACCTCGTATGCAGATTCTTTCTGCTTCTGATCCATACGCATATCTAAAGGGGCATCTTGATGAAATGAAAAACCCCGCTCCCCTTCATCTAGCTGAGGTGAAGAGACGCCTAGATCAAATAACACCCCATGAACTCCCTGAATGTCTCTCTCAAACATATTTGCTTTTAGATGTTTAAAATTACTATGGATTAAGTGAAGGTTTGGATAGGTGGATGTTAAGGCTTTCTTCGCGGCTTCAAGCGCGGTTTCGTCTTGATCAAAGGCATAAAGCGTGCCCTCGTCATTTAGCTGCTCCAAAATACGCTTCGAGTGACCCCCGCCACCGAGCGTACAGTCGATGTAAGTGCCTGAAGGCTGAATATGTAGTGCCTCCACAGATTCTTCGAGTAGCACTGTTGTATGCTGAAACATTGTTGCCACACCTTTCTCGCTTTCTCTTTCTACTGAAGGCTTATATGTCTACATCCAGCATATTCTCAGCCAATTCAGAGAAGCTCTCTTGGGAGATGTCAAAATAGTTGTCCCACGCATCTTTACCCCATACTTCAATACGGTTGGACACGCCTATAATGACGCATTCTTTTTCAAGCGACGCATATTTACACAGAGGTGTCGTAATGTTTATTCTTCCCTGTTTATCCAGCTCACATTCGGAAGCTCCCGATAAAAAGAAACGAGTAAACGCACGAGCGTCCTTCTTCGTCAGTGGCAGCTGTTTTAATTTATCTACTAAGTGCTGCCATTCTGCCATTGGATAAATAAATAGACATTGATCCAAGCCTCGGGTAATGACAAACAATTCACCGAGCGGCTGTCTAAATTTAGAAGGAATGATAATGCGGCCCTTCGCGTCGATTGAATGGTGGTATTCTCCCATGAACATATCGGCTGCCCCACTTTCACCTACTAACTTACCACAACGCTCCACTTTCCACCACTCTTAATACTATATTATTCTTTTGTAACTAAAAAAAACCTGCCGTCGTTGGCAAGTTTTTTTTATCACTTATGTGTCACCAAACACGTTTATTAAATTTCCCGCGCGAGACGAAGCTGTCTAAAGGGTCATTACAGCTCAATTTGTTGCATGTAATGATCGTTGACAATAGGCTCTGCAATAAGCTCGTGAATCCAATCCACACCAAACCGATTGAGCCAATAAAAGCCGTTATACACGCGATCCTGTGGAGTTTTTCCAGGGAACAGCAACGTCTCTAACGTTGGATACCCAGCAAGTTCTTGTTGATGTGCTTTTCGTATCGACTGACCAAACCGCTTTTCCAACCATGTTCGCTGTTTGTTCCATTGACGACGTGCTGCATCAGCTACCGTCTGACCATCCGGCAATTCAGCTGCCAATGAAGAGAATAGGGTATTCATCTCCTCATAATGCTCACTAAGCTGCTGAAGAATATGACCGAGCTGATCGGTTTGCAGCTGCGCTTCACGTTGCGCGCGAAACACATCCACTCCCTCCTGACAAATATCTTCAACCGTCAATTGATACGTATCCATCCATTTACGAGCAGTCGAATCAACGATCGTCGCATGCATTCGCGGAACAATCGGAGGTAAAGTAAAACCAAATTCATGAAAAGCATCCTTTAGAACGGACCAATAGAGAAGTTCTCCTGGCCCCGCAACAAATGTCAACACGGGCAAAACGTACTCTTGCATTAATGGACGTGTAACTACGTTATTACTTAGTTTGTCAGGTTCATTCTCAGCCATCACAAGAAGCTCGTCTATATCATACAGCAATGTCCGTTGACGGTCTGTAAAACGCTGGTCAGATAGACGCTCTAGTAAAAAGCGTTCACCTTTAGAATGAACAAATATGTGGGCAAGTTCCCGGTCTAAATCAAGAGGTTTTCCGAAGCCTTCTTTAACTAGCTTTTCTTGCGAATGAAAAACATGACGATGCACAGCTTCATTTTTCATTAGCAGCTCACGAAAAAAAGGCGCTTCTAGTTTCCGTAACTCGGGATCATGGGCATTGATAAAGACGACACCTTCATGGGCAAAAAGTTTTGCCATTAACCTGCCGAAGAAATCAACATAAGTTGTCGAGGAATGAAGCTCATCAACAGCCAATTTATATAGATCTTTCGTAAAAGGAGTTTCTCCGTACGCTAAAAAAGCTTCTTGTAGCAGCTCTTCTGCAGCTTGATAGTCAAGCTTCATATCTGAAACTGATTGTTTCACCTTCTCATGCCTAGGGAGCGCTTTCTTCTGAAGCTTATCCCCTGATGGTAAGAACAAATGATTAATTTCCGGAAAATCATGATCTTCACCTGCAATCCAAAAGACAGGAATGACGGGAACGCCAAGCTTCATTTCTTGCGTGCGCGCCCACTGGATGGTTCGAATCGTTTTAAACAGCGTAAATAGAGGTCCCGTTAAAAAACCAGCCTGCTGTCCGCAGACAACCGTGACGGCATCTCGATCTTTTAAACGTTCAATATTTCTAAAAGTCGTTTCATCTGCGTCTAGCTGTTGATTAAAAGCATGCAAAAGATCCGCAAGCTCTCCCCTCGGAAAATCACGATTTTGCAAAGATGCGAGTCGCGCTCGCATCCCATCATCATTTAAGTTGTAATCAAATCGGTCACAAACCGACTCTTCTTCATTTATGTATGCTTTTAAAAGCGAATTTCCTTGGATATGGGTGGTCGTTCTGACATACATGTCGAGCCTTCCTTTCTGCATTCCCTTTGCATGTGAAGCGGGATATCTATCGAACAGTATAGCAAAAAGAATAATGAAAAAACATTGAACTGCTTAGCTAAATAACGCAACAATATGGATCACTACGCCAATGAACAGCAATAACCAGTAGCCTGTTGCAAAAATTAAGAAACTAAGGCGCCATGTGCTTCGTAGCGCTTTCCACAGCTCAATGCGCTCTCCTAAACGCCACTGTCTAATAACAAACCCAGCTATTATCAAGCAAATCACGATGACCAAAAACCAAAACAGTGATATCCGCAGCAAATCCATGAGCAAAAAATGCACACTAAAAATAAACAATATCGTCGTTAGATCTACCGTAAGAAAAAATGCCTTTCTGTTCCCTACCCGTTTACGCAAAATAAACCATAGAAGTACAAACACAAAAGGAGGACAGATCATCATTACGGCTAACAAAGAAATTAGCATCATTCAAGCTCCTCATTTTACACTCTTTCTTTTGCCATTATACAGGCGTGTTTTCTAAAACAACAGTTTTTTCTCCAAACAAAAAAAGCCTTCCTAGAGGAAAGCCTAGAGTGCTGACAAAGTTTAAAATGAGCTTTGTCAACGGTCTGTGAGCCCCTGAGCGGAAAGCCTCACTAATTAGCGCACATTTTTCGACCATTCACGTGCCTCAGCAATCACTCGCATGAACGACTGGTATTTCTCAGTTAAATCCGATAGCTCTGACTCTAGCGCAATTACTTTTTCTTGAAGATGCTGTTTCTCTTCCTTTTGTTTATCTAACAGTGCCTGTAGTTGTTCATACTCTTCCGCGTGCTCTCTCCAAGCTTTTTTAGCTGCATCTAAAGCTTCTGCGACGCCTCTTGTTTCTTCATTCATTCCATCATCATTCATTGCCTGGTCTACTACAATCCCTTGTTGCTTACGCGACGCTTTCGCCTCTTCAATTTGCTCTGAACACTGTTTGCGAATTGCAGCATTCCAGCGAAACCCACAAGCTGCAGGTGTTCGCTGCACTTGTACTGCAACCTCTTCAAATGCTTTAAGCTGTGTACTTCCTGAACGTATATGTCGGAGCACGACTTGAGCCAATAGCTCGTCTTCCTCACTACTCCATGCATCTTGTCGAATCTTCACAAGGCATCCCCCTTTTGTGCAGTTGCTTATAAAACATATGCGACATACTCAAAAGATAGACTTTCAAATCTCTGAAAATCACAATTTCAACTCATGGAGCCAGCCTCTTTGCAGCTTGCCATTTAAAAAAGCATCCGCTTTTTTAGCGAATGCTTTTACTGCAAGCCATTATTTGCTTACAACTTCTTTGCCTTTGTAATGACCGCAAGATTTGCACACACGGTGTGAAAGCTTTAGCTCACTACAGTTCGGACACTCAACCATACCAGGTACACGCATTTTAAAGTGCGTACGACGTTTATTTTTACGTGTTGTTGATGTTCTTCTCTTAGGTACTGCCATCTCTAACACCTCCTTCAATCAACTTATGCATTCTCATCATCTTTGTCAAAAAAGCGCTGCAAAGAGGCAAGACGTGGATCGACATCAGACTTTTTCAATTCCTCAGTTACGACCTCCCAGTCCTCGCCTTTTTGCGGAGCTGGGCTCTGTTCCGGTATGTCTTCCTTATACACTTTCATTGGAATCTGTAGTAAGATTCTTTCAATGACATAGGGGGTAAGGTCGATAAATCCATCGATGACAGGATGAAGGTCATCATCCCAATCTTCATCATAATCAGAGGTTTCATTCTCTAGGGCGAATATTTCTGTCGATGAAAAAGAAAGTGGAAACTCTACATCCAATAACGTTCGCGCGCATGGGAGCACAAGCGTCCCTTTCATTTTCAAATGAAATACATACCTATTACCTGACCGATAACCATATCCCTTCACATGGAAAGGTGAGGCGTCACGAATATCGCTAGACCGCTTTTGCAAAAGCTCTTTTACTTGGGTGTCCTCAGAAAATGAAAACATGTCATCCTGATGTCCACCCAATTCATTGAAATGCCATTTCACGCTATTTCCCTCCAAAGCACAAGGATTATTATAATCGTCAACGTCCGAGTTTGTCAACGTTCTCGTAGATGTCTATAATGATGTGTAGCTTATCGGTACTCTAGCATAGAAAGCTTTGTCCTGCAATTCATTCCCAAAAGGAGGCCATGTATGAAATCCGTTGGACTCGTTGTTGAATACAACCCTTTTCACAATGGACACCTCTACCATTTGCATGAAAGCAAACGAGCGAGCGGCGCTGAAGTCGTAGTCGCTGTCATGAGCGGAAGCTTTTTACAGCGAGGTGAACCTGCTTTACTTCCCCGTTGGGAGCGTACACAAATGGCACTTGCTGCTGGAGTTGATGTCGTCATCGAGCTCCCTTATACGTTTGCCGTCCAACGCGCTGACCTTTTTGCACTTGGGGCCATCTCCATCCTAGACAATATAGGCTGTGATGCGATCTGTTTCGGAAGTGAGTCTGGCAACCTTGATTTGTTTAACAACGCGGTACAAACAATACAATTTAAGCGTGAAGAATACGATGCGCTTACTCGCCAAGCGGTCGCAGAGGGAATTTCCTATCCAGCCGCAACCCAAAGAGCTTTTCAAGAGCTCGTCTCAGGTGAACAGTTAGACCTTTCCAAGCCGAATAACAGCTTAGGCTTTCACTATGTCAATGCCCTTTACACCCTGAAGTCAACAATGAAACCTTTAACGATCGCGCGAAAGCATGCCGACTACCACGATACGGAAATGGCAGGGTCCATAGCGAGTGCAACCGCGATTAGAGAAGCATTTTTTTCACAAGGCACATTGTCTGCAGACATCTTACAAGCGCTACCACCGTCAACAGCTACAATTATGAACAACTACATAGAGACATACTCGAAGCTACATCATTGGGAAGATTATTTTCCAATGTTACAGCACCAGCTTAATACGGCAACAGCTGCACGTTTACAAGAAGTATACGAAATGGAAGAAGGACTCGAACACCGTTTTCGTAAATACCGTTTTACTTCTGGCTCATTTCAAGCACTGCTGGAGGCTGTCAAAACGAAAAGGTACACGCGAACACGACTCCAGCGCGCATTGACACACCTTTTGACTGGCGCACTGAAAGAGTCGATGAAGCCGATTGCGCGCTCACCATTAGAACATTTGCCACAAGCCGCACGACTGCTTGGATTTTCAGAAATCGGGCAAAAGTTTTTACGCGAAGCGAACAAAAACGATGACTTTACCCTTCAAACCCGCTGGAAGGAAGCCCAATGCCACCACCAAGTGTTTTCCGAACAAGCAGCTATAGTACATGCGCTCTGTCTGCCAAGCCCTGAGCAAACCATTCGGATTCGGGAGGAAATTAATCGGATTCCGCTCATGAAAACACCGTAAACGTTATGCCACAGGCTCTAAAGCTTCCAGGTAATGAATGGCATCTTCTAAAGTGTCCACCGGAACGATTGTCATCGCGGTCTGAATATCTTTAGCGGTGGCATCGGCGTCCTTGAAATTATCTCCCGATCGCGGTGCAAAAAACACATCCGCCCCTGCATTATCAGCCGCGACGACTTTTTGCTTAATCCCGCCAATGGCGCCAACACTTCCGGCAAAATCGATCGTTCCCGTGCCAGCAATCGAGCGTCCTCGTGTAATATCCTGATCGACAAGCCGGCTGTATATTTCTAAAGAAAACATGAGGCCGGCTGAGGGCCCACCGATTTCCTCACTTTTAATCACGACCTCGGGATCACTTGTGACACTGTAGTTCATCGTTAAGCCGACACCAATCATTGGCTTTTCCACGTCATTAAGGACACCTTTCGTAATTGGCACTTCGACGTTCCTCTCTCGCCCATCGCGTTCGATCGTTAAGCGAATGCGATCACCTTCCCCAAGAGCGGTTACTGCGTTTGATAAATCAGTCTCATCATTGACGGGCTCGCCTTCGATGGCCTTGACATTATCCCCAATCGCTAAATGCTTTTCTGCAGGAGCGCCAGGTTTTATGTAGCTAATCAACGCATCTTCTAAAATTCGTTCGACAGGTTGGCCAGCAGCCGTAAAAGCTGCATAGGTCGCCTTTTCTTTAGAGTTTTCCATTAACAATAGCTGCCGCTGGTTATATTCTTCATCAGATTCCCCGTCCATCCGAAGTTCTTCGGCAGGATAGAGCTCCCAATAATCTTTAAAGCTCCCTAAGGCATATTCAACGAGATTGGTCTCATTGCGACTCATTGATATCGTTGTGAGCATTAATTCTCCTTGCTTCACATCTTCATCCGCACCGACTTCAACCATTGGACTAATCGTGATGGCGTGACCTGGCATCGTTAAGTAGAATGGCAAACGGATAAAATAAAGCAACGCCACAACAATAACGCCAAGAGTAATCCACAGCTTATGTTTTGATATACGGCGGTTGTCCGACCTTTCCATGGCACGTCTCCTCTCAGTAAAACAGATAAGTATAATGTGCGCCTTTCTCATATATATATGAGGGACAAGGAGTTCACCCTGTTTGCACGGAGGCGAAAGATGTTCTCAAAAACGAAAACTTTTACTGCATTGCTCTCATTCGCTGTCATCACCTTAGTCATGGCTCTTATCACTTTTCCTAAAGAAGCTGTGACCGCCTCAGCACGCGGGCTCGACATATGGTGGGGAACGGTCTTTCCTTCTTTATTACCTTTTTTTATTATGTCTAACGTCATGGTCTCGATCGGTGTCGTACAGTTTTTCAGTGTGTTATTCGAGCCGTTTATGCGTCCTTTATTTAAAGTACCTGGCTCAGGAGGTGTCGTCTGGGCAATGAGTATGGCATCTGGTTTTCCCTCTGGTGCCAAAATGACAACTGAGCTTCGTCAAGAAAACCTCCTCACTCAAACAGAAGCGGAAAGACTCGTTTCCTTTACAAATGCATCAAACCCACTGTTTATCATTGGTGCTGTAGCGGTCGGGTTTTTTCATGAGCCTGCGTTAGGGATCATCCTTGCAGCGGCGCACTATGGAGGGAATTTCTTTGTCGGCTTGATTATGCGCTTTTATAAAGCAGAAGACGCTAAACCGTTTGAATTCAAATGGCCTTCTTTACGTGAGGCATTTCGGTCTCTCCACAATCATCGGATTAAACAATATAAACCTTTAGGGGCGCTCCTAGGAGATGCCGTCATTACTTCTGTACAAACGTTATTAATGATCGGTGGATTTATTATTTTATTTTCCGTACTCAATGAACTATTGTCTGTTCTTCACATCGCGACAACCGCTAGTTCAATTGTTGCACTTATACTAGAACTTCTGTTTCTTCCGCCAGAGCTGAGCAAGAGTATCGTTTCTGGGATATTTGAAATTACTCTCGGAGCACAACTCGTCAGTGAGACAACTGTCGAGCTCCAGTACCAGATTATCGTTGTAAGTTTCATTTTAGCGTTCAGTGGCTTATCCGTCCATGCACAGGTCGCCTCCATTTTAGCAAAAGCGAATATCCGTTATACCCCTTTTTTAGCAGCAAGATTCATGCACGGGTTAATTTCTGCCGCGCTGGCATTAGCCATCTTCAACCTGGCAGAACCCTACCCAAAAACGACGGTTGCTATAGCTGACAATAGCTTCACGATAGACAAGAGTGTTCATCATTTGTTTGAGTGGGGACCTTTGTTTACGATCGTCATGCTACTTGTCTATTGTTGGTCATACGCCCGCGCAAACAGAGTATTTAACGGCTAAACTTCGCCTTCAATGCCTCTGATACGTTCTGCGGAACAAGCTGATCAACATTTGCGCCATACTGCGCAATCTCTTTAACCGTGCTGGAGCTTAAAAATGAATATTGGCTATTCGTCATCATAAAAAAGGTTTCGACATCCTCAGCAAGCATTTTATTTGCTGTCGCAATCTTCATTTCATATTCAAAATCGGATACAGCACGAAGTCCTCGCAAAATGACTTGTGCATTCTTTTGCTTTGCGTAATCCGTCAAGAGGCCTCCGTGCTGCTCGATCGACACATTGGCAAAGGCGTCTGTCGCTTCACGGAGTAGCTCAAGCCGTTCATCTACTGAAAATAAAGGCTGCTTCGATTGATTATTTAAAACCGCGACATAAATATGATCAAACACTTTAGTCCCTCGCTGAATGATGTCTAGATGTCCGTAGGTCACAGGGTCAAAACTGCCAGGACAAACTGCAATTTTATCCATTGGAGTGCATCTCCTTTGCCTCATAAAGAGTCATTTGTGTTTGGCTGCCATAAGTTTGCTTGCGGAAGGCTGTAAACGTGTCCAAAGCTTCTGGCAGTTCTACGGACTGATCATGTTCCGCGACAATCAGTCCTTTCGGTAAAAGAAGTTGATGAGTATCGATGACCTGAAGTAGTTTTGGCAAGATGGTTAATGCATACGGTGGATCGAGAAAAACTAAGTCAAAACGGACGTCTTTTTTCGCTAACATCGCCAGCGCTTTCAAAGCATCGCTGCGGTACACCGTTGCCTGATCGGCAAAATGACATTTTTCAAGGTTTTGCTGAATCACATGAACTGCCTGTGCCGACTTATCGACAAAAACAGCCTGGTCCATACCGCGACTGAGAGCCTCTATACCAAGTGAGCCGCTTCCGCCAAATAAATCGAGGACGGTACCCCCATGAAAGAAAGGCCCAATCATTTGAAAAAGCGACTCCTTCACCTTATCTGATGTAGGGCGTGTATTTTGCCCACTCATCGTTTTTAATGGGTGGCCTTTCGCCGACCCCGCAATGATTCTCATAAAACCAGACCTTTCTTTTCCGTTAAATGATACACGAATCACATAAAACCGACTTTAATCCTACCATATTTACACTATAGGCACCACTAAGGAGAAATGTATATAAACCAGCAGATGCGGGTATGCTTACAGATGAACAACATTATATGATGTTGTTGCCAACCGTAACGAAGGCTTACATTTCCCCATAAGTTCTTCTACGGTTTCTCCTCTCCCTTATTCTTTTCTAAGAGAGGCCTTGCTTCTCTTTGGAAAAGAGCCCTGCACACAAATGTACAGGGCTTTTTTTTAGCTTCAAAACAGCCTTATCTTGTCAAAAAAACAACGGTGAGAGCTCTGATTTTTAAATTATTTATTATCCACCTGAACCATTTGCCACGTAAAATTAAGCGAAGACACATGATAGCGCTTCAGACATTGTGCATACGTGAAACAAAAGGCTTAAAGAACAGCTTGGCAACAAGCTTATCCGAGATATCTTTTGTTTCTCACTAAATCATGGTACATTGAAAAGTAGATGTTGAAAAAGCAAGGAGAGGACCTTATGAATTATAAAGTGATTCATCTAGGTGAAGGATACAATGATGTATACGAATTACTAGAAGTCGCCCGTACGAACAGACAACGGCTCCGCCACTTCCTCACCTTAACAGCCACAACCCCTGAGGAAAGCAATCCTTATTACTCTTTGGCAATGATTTTAGCGCCAGCATCAGGCGCCCGTTTTCAACCTGTTTACATCTGTCGTGAAGGTATTCGTTCTCTGTCTTCCAAGCGATTTGCCGACTTTAAGCGCTTGGCTGAAGACCTCGGGCTTCCGACGATTGAGCTTGAAGTGAAAAAAAGTGATGCATTTTATGATTTAGCCCAATACGATGCCTACCTGCTCGGGGCTTTAAAAGTGAACCGAATGCTTGAAACAGATCAGCTTGCCTGGTCATAAACAGACGAAAAGGCTCTTTTTATCCTCTATGCAAGACACATAGGGTAAAAAAGAGCCTTTTCGCATTAAACTGACGTCGCTTGTATATCAAGCATAGGTTCCTTTTGATGCTGATCAAGCTCTGCTTTTGTCAACTTTGTAAAGTCAGAACGAACATCAGCTCGGTAGGAAGGCTCGATACTTTTGACAAATTGCAAGCGTGCTAACTTTTCCATCAGATTTTCTGCTTCGTCTTTGTTACAGTAAATAATTGCGTACCTCAATTTTTTCGAAACGTACATGACGTGTCCGAATTTTTTTAGAAGCCTAATCTGCTTTAATGTGTGCATCCAAACTATGATACCTTGGCGTTCACTTAAATGCATACCGTCCCTCATCGGTTACGACGTTTTGCAGCCGCAGCTGCCTCCGCTTCCACAACCGCCACTACATGAGCTGGCATTGTCAAAAAACGGGTTCCCAGTAGGTATTTTAATTTGTTCCGAAACAGCGCCACCGATGGCCTGCGCAATTTCAGTCAATAAAGACTGCAAATTATCCTCACATTGTTTATATCGAGCTATGCTCGGATGTGTATCTAATTCACGCTTCAAGTCCCTCATTTGCTTCATCACTGTTTTATAGTCTGGATGATAGTGACCGAAACGCTGAACTTCTTCATAACGCTCCTTTAAATCCTGAAATGACCGAATGAGCTTTTGGGCTTCAGGATCGTTGTCCATTTGAGTCTTCGCCTCCCGATAAGCGATGGCGCACTCGGATTGAATGAGGATATTGGTAAAACTGTCCACACGGTCAAGAACGCTGACAGCTTCCATAGTAGCTAACATCTTTCCACCTCCGCGAAACTTCATAATTTAGGCGTGGGGAACCAACACAGTAAAAGACTCTTTCTCATTATAAGGGGTTATGTCTGTTGGAACAAGCGTCAGCTCTATATCATGACGTCCCGGCGCTACATTCGTCAAAATAAAAGCGCCACTTTCAAACGTATCGACGAGGTCCCCGTCTACACTGACCATCACTTTGCCCGGGGATGTCCGCTTATGCTCCGCATGCGTGCTTCGGTAAGCATGATTTTTAAGATATGTTTCAATATAGATGTGATTCCCTTCAATAAACCACGTCGCCGTAAATGAAGCTTGTACATTTGACATAGGGATAAGTGTAAAGAGCAAAAGACTCGTGACCGCAACAAATACGTCAAAACATCGTCTCACCTTTTCAAAGCACCTCCTCGTCCTATTATCATATGTACATTTTGGATCAACCATGCGGTAGACATAAAAAAATGGCCTCTGCCAGACATATGTTGGCTATGACCCACGGTCTTGATCCTCTTGCATGAGCATAAAGAGCATCGAGGCCATTCCGAGACGCTCATGGATTTGCTGAAGCTTATGCGGCCACGTCCGTTCAAAAAACTCATCCGCTGCTTTTTTAAACGCCGGCCACTGATCAGGCGTGCGACGTAACGTGATATACCATTCTGGATGCGTATGCAAATAAAAAGACAAGTCTGGATGCTGCTGAAGCCACGTAGATAGCTCAGGGCGCATTCGTTAATCTCGTCCATGCGTGCGCTCAAACGCACGATTGTTTTGCTGCCTAGGAAGAGCCTGACTTTGACTTCCTTGAAATTGTTTTAATACTTGTTGAATGTTCTCAATCGCCGTACTGACTGACGAAATTTTTTTCTGAATATCTTCAGCATCCATGTTCTTCAAAAAATCCATTGCCTGCTTCATCACATCCTGCTGCTCTTTTTTCGTCGCTTTCGTATATTGCGCCCATTGTTCATCATCTTCGCCTAATAAATACCAGTCTTCGAATATATGCTGCCACGTTCTTTTGTTTCGTTTGACTTCTTCTCCTAAACCGGGGTGAGCTTTTACAAATGTTTTGAAAGCATGAAGCGTTTCTTCTTTTGAAGGCAAAGCAATCCCCTCTTTCTCCTAGGTTCTTGCTTTATCTTATCCGCCTATGCCTTGAAATGTGCATAAGATCGCTCATCTTTTTTCATTTGTTTTTTTACAACAAAAAAGACTGCCCACCCGTGCGACGAGTGAGACAGTCTTTCTTTGCGTAAATGCTTAATGTTTAATAGAGACCGGCTGCTTCTTCTGGAAAGATTCATATGCGGCCAGACCAACCTGCATCGCCTTTAAGCCATCAAGGCCAGTAATGCTTGGAGGACGGTTCATTTGAACGCTTTCAATAAAATCCTGGACGAGCCCGTTATCGTGGTCGTCACCCCAAAATTGTTCTTGTACTGCTTTCCCCTCATCACTAAAAAGCAACATATTTTGCTTGAAAGCATCGAGGCGGGTCACGCCTTTTGAGCCGATCACATCCATCGTGACGTCTCCCCAAGTCGGGAACTGTTTGTTCCGTGACCAGCTCGGGTCGAGCGTTGCAATCGTTCCATTTTGAAATGAGAACGTTAACAAGCCACAATCGTCTGCTGTCGTCGTGCCAAAGGACGAACCAACCTCTGCATACACTTCAGCAACCTCACTTTGTAAAAACCAACGCATTAAGTCAACGACGTGCACCGTATGGTCTAATACCGCGCCGCCACCTGAAAGCGCAGGATCGATAAACCATCCACCAGGGTTTGTTCCCCGATTCGTTCCGTGGATCGCTCGAATATCACCAAGCCCTCCACTGTCAATTAACCCCTTTAACTGTTGGACAGGCGGGTTAAACCGAACAGGAAACGCGGTTTGTAAAATGACACCTGCTTTCTCACATGCTTCAATCATTTCTTCAGCGTCTTGAACACTTGTTGCGATCGGCTTTTCACACAAGCTATGTACACCTTTGGCAGCCGCAGCGAGCACAGCTTCCTTATGATAAACGTTTTCTGTACAAATGACGACCGCTTCAACATCATCAAGTAGTGCCTCCATTGATGGCTGATACGTCGTCCCATACGTGTTTGCGACCTGCTCACCTCGGTCGGCATCTTTATCATGAATTCCGACCAATGTGACAGCTGGATGATTTTTTAACGCTTGAGCATACGCATGGGCATGCAAGTGAGCAAAACTAATCATACCGACTCTAATCATGCTGTACCTCCTCCCAATGTCACCACTTGATTGGTTTCAATGGATTCCCTAGCAGCTAGTCCAACCTTTAACGCGATTAAAGCATCTTGCGGCGTCACGATAGGCTCTGTACCGTGCTGCAGGCAGTCCATAAAATGACGAAGCTCGATTTCGTACGGATTCTTTTCTGTAGGACTAGCAGGGACTTGCACATTCGTTTGGGAAGCGTTTTCTTCAGACGCCTTAAATGACTGTTCGAGCGGCATCGCGTCTGTACTTTTATGGCGGACAATGCCTTTTGTACCAGCTAATTCAAACTCAGTCATAAACCCTTCAGCGTACGCCCATGACCCTTCGATGTGCCCAATCACTCCATTGGCAAACCGTAAAGAAATAACTCCGTGAACATATGCTGATCCTTCATCATTTTTAAAGCCTTTCGCATAGACACGAGCTACGTCGCCAAACAACCAGCAAACGTAATCAATGTCATGTATACATAAATCCAAAAACACGGAGCCGCTTCTCGCATCATCCGCATACCAATTTTCATGAGCTCGTGGAAATGTTCCTGCTCGTTTAAGTCGAGCCGTTCCTGGCGTGCCAATTTTTCCATTCTCTACAAGCTGTTTTGCCTGACTAAATTCAGGGAAAAAGCGCACAACTTGGCCAATAAATAGCTGAACACCTGCTTTTTCACACGTTGCAATCATTTCTTCTGCTTCTTGTACAGTGCGAGCGATTGGCTTTTCACAAATGACGTGCTTTTTGGCCTCCGCTGCTTTTTTCACATATTCTGCATGGCGATCAGTAGGAACACATACGTCGATCACATCGGGTGCTTCTTTTTCTAGCATTTCCTCAAACGATGCGTATAAAGGCACTTGAAAAACAGAGGCCGTTTCTCTTTGCTTCTCGTCAGTATCAACGATGCCTGCAAGGGTAACGCCTTCCATTTTCGTGTATGCATCAGCATGCACTTTTCCCATTGTTCCAGCGCCTACAATTGCTACTTTCAACATGACTCCTCCTTTCATACTATCCAGTAATTCAATTCGACAATTCTTGCACTTATCCTCCTATCACCGTCTATTAATCGAAAATTTTTTTCAGCGGTTACCAAAACGACCAATCTTGCAAAAAATTTTGCGTATAATATTTCTCCGTAACACCGACACCAAGCTTATCGAATTCATCGTTTAGAAGGGTCTTGCGATGACTAGGGCTGTTTAACCAACCCTCTACAGCTGCCATACCATCAACATATTGAGTGGCAATATTTTCGCCTGCGAGCTGATACGTGACCTCCCCTGCAGCCATTCTTTGTCCTAAATCTCCAGCATCCGGTGAGACATGCGAAAAATAATTGTTCTTAAACATGTCATGGCTATGCTGTTTGGCTACTTGAGCAACATCTTCATCCCATTCGAGGAGAGAGAGATTAAAGCGCTTCCTTATTTCATTGGTCATTTCAAAGATAAGTTGCTCATTCGCTCGATCGATTTGTTCATCTGTCTCTGGCGATTTTTCCACTTCTTGAGGGAGCTTTCCACGATACGTTAAGTGATACGGCTTTTGCCTTAATAATACATCTTGATTTAAGACGCGTATACTAGAAACGGAGTCTTTAACAGTATCAAAGTAAAGTTGGACATAGTTTTCATTCACTTGAATTAGAGGCTTGGCTCGTTGCTCATCCTCAGTTAAACGAAAAGTATATTGACTCCCATCACTTTTAAGCTCAACGTGCTCTTGGAATGACCCTGCCTCGTTTGCCTCTTTCCACGTTTGATTTAAATAATAAGGAGAGGTATTTGCCGATTGACCTGTCAGAAATAGAGTAACAACTTCTTCCTTTTCTATGCCAATCATTAACAGAGCTTCATGGCGTGGATAAACCCACCACTCGTAGCCATAAGCACTTGCACCTTTGCTTTTTGGTTCCCCAAGCTGTCCAATGACCTTTTTTGTCGGCTGACCTAAAAAAGAAAATACACCCTCATACTTCATAGCTTTTTCGTTTGGTGTTCGTTGAGATAACTCAGGTGCCCACTCAGCTTTTTGCCTAGGCCGATCTTGAACTTGTCCATAAATGATAACGAGAACGAGCATGATCAAGGCAATCCATAAAATACGGTTCATTACATTCTCCCCCCAAAAAGAGACCTCGCGAAAAAAAGCTATGGTCCGTTGCATCTTTTCGTTAAACATACTATGATAAGATTGGTAAGAATATGGCTTTAGTGTGCGAGGAGTGAAACCGGAAATGAAATTAACAGATTTTTCACTAGAGGGAAAGCGCGTTCCTCTACCAATTCTTGACGGAATCATGGATGATATCGGCTTTATCCGTGCCGGTCAATGGGACTATGAACGAGTGACATATGATTACAAATTTGAGGAAATGATGACCGGCAATGTGTATTATCTCAGATTGCAAGGCTTTGCGACTGAAGGTGACGTAGATAAAGGGAACGCAATCATTGAAATACTTACACCGTATCTCGGCAGACATTATTATCCTCATGGCGTCGAGTATGAGGGAGAAGATTTTGCTGATGGCATCGTAAAGCATTCAAAAGAAAAATTGCAACTCGTCACCGATCGAGTCAATGAAGCAACCGCATAAACAGGAAGCTTGAAAACTCACGTAAAAGTCGAGCAGACGACGAGTTTGTGAACGGTTGTCAAAAAACGATAAGATGGCTCTTCATAGCTATCTTATCGTTTTTGATGTCTAGTACAGTTTAATACCCATCAATGAGATAACTTGGTGCAAGTGTGAGGATACTTTCAAGTCGTGTTAAGGTTGCAGGAGAAGCTTGTAGCCATTCTGATTCACCCAGCGCAACTGGTGAGACGCCGGAAAGAAAAATGGCCGAGAGTGATTGAATGTCACAAACGATGTCAGCCTCATCATCCGTCATATCAACATCGCCGCCAGGCTGCAATGTATATGTGGCTTCATTCCATGGCGCCCAATGATCTTTAACCGCAATGGTCAATGGCTTTTCAACCTGTTGAAAAGGATACATACGTAAAAAAGGGAGCACATCGACAATTCTTCCCATAAAATAAGGCTCTAAAGTTTGCTTGAACGCCTGTTGGCGATATAATAATGAACTTTGGTCAACTTCGGGCATGACGACTGTGAGCTGATCAGCCATTGAATCGTGCTGTTTAAACACGTTCCACAGCGTCTTTTTCGCTTCCTCAGTTAAAAATATAAAGTCTCGGACGTGTAATTGGCGATCCATCATAGAAAACAGCATGTACCCCTGACATTGCCCACTCTCATCAATCGCTAAATAGCCGTGTTTCGCTGCCTCAGACTCTAGAATCTCAGACCACCAATCATCTGTCCGAAAAAGCATATTTTGAAACTTTTTTGCAAACTGTTCATAAACCGGAGCTAAACGATGCTGATTTTGTTTGGACATGCGTTCAAGTCGAAGGCTTGTCTCAAATGGGCGAAATTGAAGATCCTCATTCGTGAACGTATATCGCTTACGTGTCATCAAAGTCTCATAACCTAATCTACGATAAAACGCAAATGAGAACGGGGCTAAAAAAGAAACCAACTGCCCGTGATCTCTCATCGCTTCGAACGCCTTTGCAAAAAGCTTGGCAACGTGACGCTGCCGTCGATACTCTGGCCAAGTTGCTACGTTACTCACCCCGCCCATCTTGACTAAGGTATCTTTCATATAGACATGCATCGGCCTTATTCTAAGCTTTGAAGCAAGTTGTCCGTCTGAGAAGTAGCCAAAAAACTCCTCCGGAGGCGTCTCCATCCTTTTGTTATACTCTTCCGTAGAAAGCACTCTTTGAAATGCGTATTGTGATAATTCGATTGCTGCTTTCACATCTTCTTTCGTCAGTTGATGAATGCCTTGCTTCATTTAACCAGCTCCCATTGTTTAAATTCGTGTTCGATTCCTTGTTCTACGAGCCCGACTCTTTGTAGTAAACGCTCAGAGGCAATATTCCCTAATGCCGTCTCAGCCACGATTTTCTTCAGGTCCGACCCTCTTGCCCACTCACAGACAGCGTTCACTGCTTCAAAACCGTAGCCTTGCAAACGATGTGTTGACTCGATTTGATAGGAAAGCTCCAGCTCACGTTTTTGTCTTCGTGGCTTTAATATGACCTCACCGATGATCTCTACATCCTCTAAAGAAATAATGACCCAAAAAAACGGTGTATCGTCACCAGCTTCCTTCGCTTCTAAATAAAACGGTAAAAACATTTTGACCCGATCAGAAGGCCAAGCATCGGGAATTTTCACAGGAGACCGTGCGCGCAATTCATCCATATATAGAGCAATGCTTTTTGCAAAATGCACAGAGCACGGCAACAGCACAAGGAGTTCTGTGTGCAGTCGTTGATCCATCATTTTCTTCCCCCCATCCCCGATCAATGAGCTAGTGACAAAAACAACCCTCATGAATAGTGTATAAGAAATGAAGGAGAAATGTCACTTTTCAAATAAGAAAGCCTAAAACGAAATCAACACATATATTTACTTCTTTACAGAAAAAAAAGCTTTAGGATATTATCCCTAAAGCCCAAAAGTCAGCAAGTTGAGTGTATAGCTATCCCATGGAAAAACATATAGAACCAAGTACACAAATACACCAGTAAGCGCAGAAAGAAGCCAGATGAAGCTTGCCCACGGGCCGAGGCGACGATGCTTTTCGTACCGTTCTCGGTAACCGAGCTGTAACGTGACAAGCCCAAGCATCCCACCAATACTCGCCAGTAAAATATGGAAGATTAAAAAGGCAATGTAAAACCCTTGCAGTGTTTCTGGGCCTGGAAATGGTGTATTCCCATAGTTCACTAATTTATAAATGTAAATAACGAAGAATGCAGTTGCAAATATTGCCGCTGTATTCATGAACTGAATATGAGCATCGTATTTTTTCAGCTTCACTAAAATCCAGCCAATGATGACACACAAGGCGCTAATGACAATGCTCACTGTGGCTAATGTAGGGAAAAACATAGGATTATCAAGCATTGATCTACCTCATCCCTATTCGGATGGCTGCGGTTCTTTGCTAACGGAGAAGTCCTTAGGAAGCGGATCGATTTTTTCGCTCTCTTTTCCAAACCAACTAAAGAAAACGCGGAATAGAACAATACCATATACAATTTCTTGCATGATTTTCA
The DNA here is from genome assembly GCF_011058155.1 of Litoribacterium kuwaitense. NCBI lineage: Bacteria > Bacillati > Bacillota > Bacilli > Caryophanales > Bacillaceae > Litoribacterium > Litoribacterium kuwaitense. Next base: position 69,483 of record NZ_JAALFC010000005.1, read on the forward strand.
TTAATACGCCGCCAAGCTGTTGATCTTGTGTAATCGGAAGCATTTGGAACATATCTGGCGTACCAATGTTCGTGTTCTGTAAAATTTCGACGGGCACACACAACGCAAGTGCCTGAGTCCACGCCTGAGGGTCTGTATACGTGCTATACAAAGGATTTGTTGCAAAAATAAGCAACGCACACGCAGGCGTTAAGAGTACACTTCCTAAAAAGATATAACCAATTTTTTGTAATGCACTTAGCGTTGCCCATTCTTTTAAGCGATCTAACATATTCCACCACATAAAAAGAGAAAGCGTAAAAATCGATATCGTCATAGAACCATGAAGCAACCAATGGCTTTTAACAGTATCAAAAACGATTGGCAAATGATACATCGAAAAAACAAAGTTAAACAGGATAATCGCAACCAATGGGAAAGTCATCACTTTAAAGATCCGATGAAAAAGCTTTATACGAAGGAATGAACGCCAAAGCCAAACAGGAATTCCTTTAATAATCAGCGGAGGGATGACTAAGTAAAGTAAAGCCATTTGTACCATATGGGCTGAAAAAGTTAAGTGGGCTAATAAATCAACCGGGCTCCCTTTAACAACATATAAAAGACCCAATCCCGCTAATAAAAAGGCTTGTTCCTTTTGTGTAGGCGCTTTTGCATCTTTAAAGTTATCACGCATTGGTCCAGTCAGTAAGTAATACACAACCATTAATAAAATCGTAAATAAAAAAAGTAAGGACTCCATAAAGCTCTAAAACCAAATATGCCTATGGACATGGCGAAACACCCTCTCTTTTCATGGAACTATACATCTCAGAGCTTGTCGAGTAAACAATACACAACACAGGCCGGTGCAAGTGGCGCCGACCTGTGTCATATCCATTTTTGTTTAAGACCAGGTCACAAGTGCCATCATTGCAAGAATCGTTAGTGCGGCGACAAAAACACCGGAATACAAAAAGAATGATGCAATTTGGTGACCTTTATTTTTCATGTGCATAAAGTAATACAGTTGATAAGCGACTTGAACAATCGCTAACAGCAAGATGAATGGAACAACAAAGCTTCTGCTGAATTCTTCATAGGCGACAGCAATAAATGAAACAATTGTTAAGATAATCATTAAGATAAAACTAACAAGCTGATGCTTCATTTCTTCTTTATGCTGTCTTCTTCTAAATGATTTTAGCGTTTCATTTTCGTGCTGATTTGTAGTTGTTGTTGATGCCATGACTTAATCACCCCAGCTTTCCGATGAGATAGACAACCGTAAAGATAAACACCCAAACAACGTCGATAAAGTGCCAATACAAGCTGGCTACATAGTATTTTGGTGCGTTGTAAAGATTCAGGCCACGTTTCATATTACGGATAATCAAAGCCGAAATCCAACAAACCCCAAACAAAACGTGGGCACCATGCAAACCGATTAAACCGTAAAAGCTCGTAGCAAATCCACTATGGGTAAATCCTAGGCCTTCGTGGAGATAATGACTGAACTCATAAATCTCAATTCCGATAAATGCAGCTCCTAGGAGGACAGTAATTGTAAGCCATAACTGCATTTTTTTAAAGTCATTGTTTTTCATATGATACATCGCGTATACACTCGTCAATGAGCTAGTTAATAAGATCATCGTCATAAGAAACACGAGTGGGAGCTGGAAAAGCTCTTTTTCCATCGAGCTATCCCGCAATGCTAAAAATGTACCAAACATTGAAGCGAATAATACAGTCTCTCCACCTAGAAACAACCAAAGACCAATGAATTTATTTTTTCCTTCAAGTGTTGTTTTTTCTGGATCAGCAGGAAAGTTTTTATCTGTCAAACGATCATTGACATCCATTAGACGTTCGCCTCCTCATCCGGTTTCTCTAGGTCTTCCTTGTGAATATGGTATCCGTGATCATCCTTGAGAGAACGGACAAGCATTGAACCAAACGTCACGACAAGCCCTAAAATTGCAACGATAATCGCAGGCATACCGTACGTTAAGATCGTCATAATTCCAGCGGCAAGAATAAACAAGCCGAGTGAGATCATAAATGGAATAAACGAGTTGTTTGGCATATGGATATCACCAAATGGCTCTGCAGGCGTCATTCCTTTACGCCCTTCCATCTTCTCAATAAACAATGGGTCCAATCCGCGCACTAAAGGTGTTTGAACAAAGTTATATTCAGGCGGCGGAGATGAAACAGCCCATTCCAATGTACGACCATCCCAAGGATCCGCACCTACTTTTACATTTTTAACTTGTGTAATAATTACATTAATCACGAGCACAATAGCGCCAAAGGTCATAAATGCTGCCCCAATGGACGAAACGAGGTTTCCAAGCTCCAGCCCTTGACCTGGCAAGAACGTAAAGTTCCGACGAGGCATGCCCCACAATCCGAGGAAATGCTGGATAAAAAACGTTAAGTGAAAACCAATTAAAAAGGTCCAAAACGTAATTTTCCCTAATGTTTCGTTTAGCATTGTGCCAAACATTTTTGGCCACCAATAATGCAGCCCAGCAAAAATACCGAACACAACACCACCAACGATGACATAGTGGAAGTGAGCAACAACAAAATAAGTGTCATGGTATACGTAGTCAGCAGGTGCTGATGCAAGCATAACCCCTGTCATTCCACCGATGGTAAACGTCGGGATAAAACCAAGTGCATACAGCATCGGCGTCGTAAACTTGAGTTGCCCGCCCCATGCTGTGAAAAGCCAGTTAAAGATCTTAATTCCTGTAGGAACCGCAATCGCCATTGTTGCAACGGCAAAAATAGCGTTCGCTACAGCACCGAGTCCAACTGTAAACATGTGGTGAGCCCAAACCATAAAGCCTAAAAAGCCGATTAATACTGTAGCAAAGACCATCGCTGAGTAGCCAAAGAGTCTTTTACGTGAGAAGGTCGAAAACACTTCAGAAAAGACACCAAATGCAGGCAAGATTAAGATATATACTTCAGGATGCCCAAAAATCCAGAATAAATGCTCCCAAATGATCGGGTTTCCGCCATTGACTGCATCAAATACTGAACCGCCAAAAGAACGGTCAAACATCATAAGTAATAAACCAGCTGTCAATGCAGGAAACGCAAACAGAATAAGGGCAGATGTAATGAACGTCGTCCATGTAAATAGTGGCATACGCATATAAGTCATTCCAGGCGCACGCATATTAATAATGGTTACGAGAAAGTTAATCCCGGCAATCAACGTCCCTAATCCGGAAATCTGTAAACCTAATACATAAAAGTCAACACCAAATCCTGGCGAGAAAGTCGATAACGGTGCATATGCCGTCCAACCAGCGTCAGGCACATGGCCGACGAGCCAACCAATATTTAGAAAAAGCCCGCCAAAGACAAACAACCAAAGTCCAAGTGAATTTAAAAACGGAAACGCAACGTCTCGTGCCCCGATTTGTAACGGGACAACTGCGTTCATTAGTGCGAAGAGCAACGGCATCGCAGCGAGAAAGATCATCGTCGTGCCGTGCATCGTCATCACTTCGTTAAATAGTTGGGCATCCATAAAACCATTATTCGGAAAAAGTAATTGAATTCGAATTAGAATAGCTTCGATTCCGCCCAAAACAAAGAAAAATCCTCCTGCCACTAAATATAAAATGGCAATTTTTTATGGTCTACCGTGGTTAAATAATCCCACACGGTAGCACCAAAGCCCCTTTTTTGTGCAACAGTACTCACCTTTATACCTCCCCTGAAGCCGTATTATTCATCCTGCACTTTTAATTCCAGCAGGTATTCCGCCAGTGCGTCTAGGTCTTCATCAGAAATCTGCTCTGCTGGAAATGCTGGCATATTGTTTCCAGGTTTAAATTCCTGAGGATCACGGATCCACTGTTTTAATGTTTCTTTATCGTGGTCGAGGAAACCAGCAATTTTCGTACGGTCTCCAAAGCTCGTTAAGTTTGGACCGACACCACCTGGAGCTCCAGCTTCAACAGCGTGACAGCTTGCACAGCTTTGTGCAAATATTTCTTCGCCAGCAGCAGCCACTTCAGAATCAGTCTCGCCCGGGCCTTGACGCATATCGTCTAGCCATGCATCAAACTCTTCCGGAGATACTGCAATGACCCGAAAGTCCATGAGTGCGTGTGATGGTCCACAGAACTCGGCACATTTCCCCCAATACACGCCTTCTTCATCTGCTTCAAGGAAAATCGTGTTAATGTTTTCATCCCCAGGGTTCGTATCCATTTTACCTTGGATTGCCGGGACCCAGAACGAGTGAATGACGTCAGCAGAGGATAAGTTCACAAATACTTTTTCGCCTGTAGGTATGTACAAATCTTGCGACGTTGTGACTTCCTCACCTTCGTACTCAAAGTTCCACCAGAACGTGTGGGCGGTTACATTAACAACATGGTTCTCACTGCCTTCAGCGTCCCGCTCTGATGTGTCTGCAAGTTGAAACGTATACGCGACTGTTGGAACAGCCAAAACAAGCAGTAGCAGGATTGGAATAACTGTCCAGATAATCTCTAGGTTTCGGTTTCCTTCAACCTGTTCTGGAATAATATCCTTATCCCCTTTTTTCTTTCTGAAACGAACAATGACATACGTATAAATAGCAATAACGACTAAAAAGACAGCAATCATGATAACAATGCTGAGCACCATTAAGTCGAAAAGCATGTTCGCTCCTTCACCTTTTGGCTGCAATGAAGACAGATTCTCAGTTCCACAGCCGGCAAGTACTAAAGCCAATAAACTAAGTACAGAATACTTGAGCGGCAACTGCCACTTGTTTCTTACGCTTTTCATGCGTCTCGTTCCCCCCACTTTCCTCATTGTTGTTATTCATCATACGTACTGCTCTTAAGGGAGCAGCACGTCTGGTAGTGTAACTAAGACCATCAGCACAAACAGTATGGTCAAGTAATTTAATGAATAGACAAATACGCTTGTTGCCCACTTCATTTGATCTTTCCACTTCAAACCGTAAATCGCTAAAAACAACCAACCAATATTCAGCAATGTCGCTGTCACCATAAACATAGTTCCTAGTGACGCTAAATAAAACGGCAACGGTAACAAACAGACCATATAAATCAATATTTGTCTTTTTGTCATATCAAAACCGTATACGACCGGAAGCATAGGAATACCTGCTCGCCGGTAATCCTCTGTTTTTTAATAGCAAGTGCAAGAAAATGCGGTGTTTGCCATAAAAACATAATCAAAAACAGTACCCAAGCAGCTGGATGCATTAAAGATGGGTCAATTGCAGCCCAACCAATTAAGGGTGCCACAGCTCCTGGAAAACTGCCTACAACAGTGTTTAACGTGTATCTTCGCTTTGACCATAAAGTGTATAGCACAACATAGAAAAACCAACCAATGATTCCGATAATGCCGGCGGTTGTGCTTGCTACGAATAAGAAAAGTGTTCCGAGCAATGAAAACAGCACACCAATAAACAGCACAAAGCGAATACTGAATCGGCCTGTGACGGTTGGTCGACTCTTCGTGCGGTTCATAACAATGTCAATATCCCTGTCGAAATAATTATTGAGTGTACAAGCACCAGCCATTAAAAAAGCTGAGCCAAGCACTGCAAATATGGCTGGAAACCAATAATCAATGATTTTCCCGTCTGTATAAAAGAGCGCCAACCAAACTCCGGCAAACGCCGTAATTAAATTTGAGTTAATGATGCCAATTTTGATTAGGGCAAAAAATTGTGGCAGAAATCCTTGCTTTATCACCTTGACCTCCGCATCGTCTACAGCGGATTCCGCCTGATCAACAGCCCTGTATGACTCGTTGACATTCATAGTATCCTCCCTCTCCAAAAAATGCCTACTAAGACGCGTCCGTCTCTTTTCCAATTGTACCACGTTTTCATTCAAAAAACAGAAAACGCTATCTATGAGATCCATAAAGACGAGCGCCGTTCCCATTAAATCATACTCGGGCATCTTATGGGGGTGAAGTTTCGACTAATATTATGAACGTTTTGTGACCTTTTTTCACATTTCCGAATTTCGTCAAGGATTTGAGTGTGAGCAAAACCCCTCATCTATTTCTAGCAAACTGCTGGATAGTTTTCAAGCAGTTTTTACAATCCTTCAAAGAATTTTCGGTTTTGTTGCCCTTTTTTTGGATTTTCTAAGGTTTCCTTTTGAACTTTTTAGGTGGGGGCTATATGATGAAATAGGATTCATGAATTTTAAAGAGGGTGATGAATTGCAACGGCTCATGAGATGGCTAGGAGTCTTCTCAATTTTTTGTATGTTACTCGTTCTTTTAGGCGGTGCTCTTGTAACAAAGACAGATTCTGGTGCAGGGTGCGGTACCACCTGGCCATTGTGTCACGGCGAATTTTTACCACAGGATTTGTCAAAAGACACTTTAATCGAATGGAGTCACCGTGGCATTAGTGCATACACGGGCATTATCATTGGTATTTTCTCCATTTGGACTGCGGTTCATTTTCGCAAAAAAGAAGTGTACTGGTTGTCTGCCTTATCTTTATTCTTTTTAATTTTACAAGCATTAATTGGCGCCGGTGCGGTCGTTTGGGGTCAATCTGATGTTATTCTTGCGCTTCATTTTGGCATTTCTTTAATTTCGTTTGCATCAGTCGTTTTACTGACCATTAATGTCTTTGAACGGACGTCCAGTAAAAATCCTTCGCACACGCGATCTACATTTATTCCAATAAACTTGCGGAAAGAATTTGTCTGGATGATCGTTTACCTTTATATTGTTGTATATTCAGGAGCTTATGTTAGACACATGGGAGCAAGTCTCGTTTGTCCAGGCCTGCCATTTTGTGCAGAGGATTCTGGAGCCGTTCCACAAAATGTTTTTCAATGGGTGCATATGGGACACCGGACGTTGGCTAGTCTCATTTTTGTTTGGCTGCTCATTTTGCTCATTCGTGTATGGAGAAATAAAACACTCGATCCATTCGTTCAGCGTCTCATCACCTTGTGCTTCATTTTTGTGACGCTACAAGCATTGACGGGAATGCTCGTCGTTATCACGATGATGTCCCTCGTCATCTCACTGCTGCACGCTTTATTCGTAAGCTGTTTGTTTGCCGTTTTAAGCTATTTAATTCTTTTATCCATTCGCAATTACCAAAGCGAGACGAGCACAAAATAAGCGACTGCCTGATCAGTCCCTCAATATAAAAACACATACTGAGAAACAGATGGTTTTTCAGTATGTGTTTTTTTCATCTGTCGCTTTTTAGTGAGTTCATTCAGATGAATGCTGACGCTTTCTTTAGGTTGTGGCACTTTATGAACCTTGCCAGAGATCGCCCAATTGTTCTTAGAGTCCTTGATGAGGTAATGGACGTTATAGATAAGGCGAGTGTAACTCAGCGCGACATTCGAGATTTAATCGACCTTGGACATATCGCATTAGAAGGAAATAAAGTCGTTTGGTTGGGCGACGACTACGATGTTAAAGCGAAATACTCCGGTATTATGCAACGTGCTAAGGCAGGCACTTTGTTTTACCACCGCGGAGTTGAGCGATTTTTGAGTTTTTTTAATGAAAAGATACAAGGGCTCCAAAAAGTCAGGTGTTATTGACCTTTTGAACAGCCCTTATTTACGAAAAACGATGCGCACTTGAAATGGATACTTTATTTGAAGCACTATGATCTGCTAGAGGGTCCGCCTCATTTTCTTTAAGGCGGCGATAGCGAACGAACATCGAGATGTTACATAAAATGCCAGCAGATGCCATAAGAAGCACAAGTGATGATCCTCCGTAGCTAATAAATGGTAATGTAACGCCTGTGACAGGAAGCAAGCCTGACATCGCACCGATATTGACGAACGTTTGTATGCCAATCATCCCGGAAATGCCGACCGCTAATAAGCTACCAAATGTATCCTCACAACGAATCGCCGCTTGCAATCCTTTGATGACGATAACCGCTAAACTAATAATGACAAAACCAACGCCAAAAATACCTAGCTCCTCAGCAATAATGGCCAAAATAAAATCTGTATGCGGCTCGGGAAGAAAACCTTTTTGAATGCTCTGACCGAGCCCTACACCCGTTAACCCACCTGTGCCCATTGCTAGATAGGACTGAATGAGCTGAAATCCGGAGTCTCCAGGCGAATCAAAGGGCTGGTAAGCAGCCGCGAACCGATTGGCTTGATTGGATGTCGTTAAAAAGATGAGCATTAACGTCACCGCTACGCTTCCTAAACCAATTAAACCAAGCAAATGTTTCCAACGTAAACCAGCACAAAAAATGACTGTCGCTGAAATCATGATCACAATCATGCCGGTACCTAAATCAGGCTGCAAGTAAATCAACCCAAAGATTAATATGATAAATACTAGTGGGGGAACGACAGCCGTTGAAAATTGACTGATGTACCGTTGCTTTTTAGAAAAAACGCCAGCAAGATATAAAATGATCGCAAGCTTGGCAAACTCTGCTGGTTGGATGGTAAATCCGCCGATTGAAATCCAAGATTGCGCCCCCCCACTGACCGTACCAATGATAAGCACAGCTAAGAGCGCTCCAACGCAAGCAAGCACAAGCCATTTATACATTGACAAATAGATGCGATATGGCAATAACGCAGTGACGATAAACACAACAACACCTATAGCGAGCCACATCAACTGCTTTTTAAAAAAATAAGCAGGTTCTACCGCAAATTCATTGGACACCGCGACGACCATACTGGCACTAAATACCATTAATGCACCAAATAATCCTAATAATATGGGCAAAGAGATGAGCACGTAGTCATAGTTTTTAAGCATCTTTTTTAACATAACGCATAGGCCACCTCAGCTGCTATTTTCTCATTTTTATACTATTCGTTCCTTAATAGGATAATCCTGTCCAACAAATATGTTTTCCTTATGTAAAAAGAAAAACTCAAACCACCGCTATATGCGACAGCTTGAGTTATTTAGCGTCCATGGTGGCTTCATGCAGAGCAGAAAGCTCCTTTTCAAGTGATTCTAAAATCTCACGTCCAGCTTCCTCATCAACCAATCCGAGTCGTACAGCAAAATGAATCTCTCTGGACAAGCCGAACATTTGTGTATCTAAAACCTCTTCGTATAACGGACATTGTGGCATAGTCAGATTTTCCATTTGCACCTTTATCAGCTGTAAGATTTTATCTGCATCTTGCTGTAAAAGTGCGTATGCCTCGCTACGATGGTCAACAGCTATTTCTGATGCCATGTTCCAATCCCTCCGTTCAGCGCGGTCTACCTGTCTTTTTATCATATCGTCTAGCAAAGCAAATTGCAAGCTTAAAAACGGACAAGAACACGCTCTCTGCATTCCTTAAAATATATGCAGCTCATAATTGGAAGATAACATTTCCAACAAATGAATCCCTGCAATACTATTCCCCTTTTCATCTAACGCCGGTCCAAAAATACCAATGCCACCCCATTCTGGAACAGAAGCCATAATTGCACCAGAAACGCCGCTTTTGGCTGGAATCCCAACTTTGATGGCAAACTCTCCAGATGCATTGTACATGCCACAAGTTACCATAAATGTCTTACAAATACGGGCGATATGAGCAGGGAGGATCGTTCTGCCGCTCTCAGGATCCTGTCCTTCTCGGGCAAAGATTGCACCTATTCGAGCCAAATCATAGCAAGTGACTTCTATTGCGCATTGGTAACAGTACAATTCTAGCAGTTCTTCGATATCGTCTTCAATGACTTTATGCTGCTTTAAAAAATACGCAAGGGAGCGATTTAAATGAGCCGTATGATATTCCGACATGGCTACAGCTTCGTCATATTTCCGTTCTGGCGCACTCGTCATTTCATGAACGAAGCTTAACAAGCGGCCGATCTTCTCTTGCAGCCCCGCTCCTTTAATTAATGATGTTACAACAAGTGCCCCGGCATTGATCATTGGATTTAAAGGACGTGCAGTTTTTGTCGATTCCAGCTTTGCAATGGAATTAAAAGGATCTCCCGTCGGCTCCATGCCCACTTTTGAAAAAACGACTTCTTGGCCATGATCCATTAAAGCCAATGCTAAGGCAAGAACTTTAGAAATGCTTTGCAATGTAAACGTATGCTCTGTGTTTCCAACAGTAAAACACTGGTTTTGACCGTGATAAATACTCATTGCCAGCGTATTTTTATCGACATTTTTTAAAGCAGGAATATAATGAGCGACCTCACCTTCTGTTGTCACCTTTTGTGCCCGTAAGAGAAATGTCTCTAATTCGGCTGATGTTTGGCAATACACGTAGATCCCCCTGTCTTTTTTACCTACGATGCCCATAGCCATGACATTTTAGACAGGAAGCTTTATACTGGACTATGTTGAATCAAGGAGGGTACATATGAATCCACCAATTGTTATGATTACTGGAAATGTTCATTATCCAATTACACTCGATCCAAGCGTCTGGATTTTTGATCCTGGTCGTATTGATCTTGCCAGCTTTTTAGAGCATGGCAGTGACATCATCCCAAAGGAAGACCCGAGAGTAGAGAGTCAAAAGATGAGTCGCCAAGAACGAAAAGATGTCCTGGAAAAATCATTTGGAATACCGATTAAACGCTTTGTGGAACGTGCTGAGCCAAAAGCAAATGCGAAGACTATGCGTATTCATTCAGAAGGTAAGACAGCTGATGTCCCACTCGATGTCGGCATGGATATGGTCGCAGCCTTCTCCCATCTAGGTAAGCCATTAAAGGAAAACGGCCCCTTACACTTGTATTACGCCGATCTCACAAACAAAGAAACACCCTTTACGACCGTTACGGAGATTGAAATTGTGTAAACCACTGCTAGTGACTTTTGCTCGAATTGTCACACTAGGATAAGACGACTTTTGCGCGAGTATTGCGGCTTCTTTAGGCATTACCCTGTCGGTTTAATGCCTTTTGAAGCCAGCAATACTATTTTTTCATAAGAATAGAATTGAGCTCTTGATCATTACAACTGAGCACAATGCCAAAACCGTCTTTTTTTTTGACCATACATACTATCCTTTTACAATATACCGTATACCGTTCAAATACTTTATTACAGGCAAAATTCTTTTTTATAACAGCTTTGCCGAAATCCCTGCAAGCTTCGATCGTTCTCCCTTCACAAGGTGAATGTGTCCGCTAATTTCCTCATTTTTAAACTTTTCTACGACGTGCGCAAGCCCATTATTGTATGGATCCAAATAAGGATGGTCAATCTGCTCGGTATCACCCATAAGAATGATCTTACTACCTTCACCGATTCGAGTAAGAATCGTTTTAACCTCATGACGAGTGAGGTTTTGTGCCTCATCAATGATTACAAATTGATCGGGCAAACTGCGTCCCCTAATATAACTAAGCGCTTCAACCTCGATGGCTCCCATTCCAGCTAAAATACGATCAAGCTCTTCTCTTTTTTTCACGGAAAATAAATGCTCAAGGTTATCAAAAATCGGCTGCATCCACGGCTTCAGCTTTTCCTCTCGCTCACCTGGCAAATAACCAATGTCTTTTCCGACTGGAACAATCGGTCTGGCAACGAGCATTTTCTTATAATACTGCTTCTCTTCTGTCTGTTGCAGCCCTGCCGCTAAAGCGAGTAACGTTTTTCCTGTTCCAGCCGGGCCAACAAGCGTAACGAGACGAATGTCTTCCCTCATCAAAAGCTCACAGGCCATCTGCTGATGGACATTTCGTGGACGAATCCCCCAGACTGGCTCTTTATCCACTTTGATAGGACTAATGGCTGTTCCCTGTCCGTCTGCAATGCCAAGCGCTGACACAGACGGCTCCTGCAATGATTTTAGCAACACACACTCGTTAGGATGAAGAGGCATATCCTCTTTCGCATTTAATTTTCCATGTTTATACAGAGATTGGATGACTTCACTATCAACATAGTGTTGACTAATCCCTTGATATGAATCATTTGGCTCAACGACACGATCATTTAGAAAATCCTCAGCCTCCACGCCCACAACATCTGCCTTCACTCTGACCATGGCGTCTTTAGATACAAGCACTACCCGTTTTCCATCTACTTTGTCTTTTTCTTCAAGCCTCAAATTAAGAGCAACCGCGATGATGCGATTGTCGTTTGTATGTTCTACAAAGGTTTGTTCCAATATTTTTAGCGAACGATGATTAAGTTCAACCCGAATGCTTCCCCCATGCTTCAGTGCCACGCGTTCATAAAGCTTTCCTTTTTTTCGCAGGTCATCCATGAGACGAGCGACCATTCGAGCATGCATTCCGATCTCATCCGGCAGTTTCTTTTTCGCATCCGTTTCCTCGAGGACAATCGCAGGAACGACCACTTCATTTCCTTGAAAAGCAAAGAGCGCGTATGGGTCTTGCAAAAGGATGTTTGTATCTAAAACATAAATGGTGTCCAAAGGCCAAGCCTCCTACGACAATTTTATTCTTCAAATGACTCAAACAAGCGCTATACGTTCAACTTGCTTTAGCATATGACGTCATTGCAGGAAAAAGAAGGACAACTCTCGTTTAAAATAAAATAAGACTGATCAAAGCTAAGCTATAATCAAAACGCCCTTTTCAAAAGATCTCGCTCCTACAGCAGATGAACCTTAATGAACGACCTACGAACAATGGATCACAAGCTCTTCCTGCTAACCATTTGACACTTTGCGCACATCATTAACATTTTGGCTAAGGGACTTGAACACCAAACGAAAAATGACTGCATACTGCTAATCACTTATCTAAATTCAATTAACTTGCAGGCAACTATGATCATATTTTCCACCAATAAATAGACAGCCACTGATGTGAGTATTATTACTAAAAGAAAAGACTAAAAAACGACTATACTTCTATTTTAAATAGACCATAGCCGTTTATTAGTTATTAGCAATAAATTTTTAGTTATTAAATTTTAGTTCACAACGTCTTTTAATTGTTTTCCAGGCTTAAATGCCGGTACTTTACTTGCGGGGATCGTAATTTCTTTTCCAGTCTGTGGGTTTCTACCTTTTCGCTCAGAGCGTTCACGGACTTCAAAATTTCCGAAGCCTACAAGCTGAATTTTCTCACCATTTTCAAGCGAGTTTGAAATGACCGAAAAGACTGATTCGACAGCATTGGTTGCATCTTTTTTTGACAATCCACTTTTTTCAGCAACTGCATCAATTAATTCACTTTTATTCATATTCCGAAAAACCTCCTCAGGATAAATAAAATCTTTATATCAGTTATTGCCTACTTTCCACAAATTAAACAAAAATTCCTTCTTAAAACAACAAAAAACCGTTTTTTTCGAAAACATTTTAATATACAAAAAAGGCGTGCATATTAAAATCGCTTGCAAAACAGCCCTTTTCTTTTCTATTCTAGAAAAATGTGCGAAAATACGTTTAAAAGGAGGAGCGACACTGATGAAGGTTAAATGTGCATTATGTGAGTCAATTCATACGATTGATAATTGGTCAATCCAGGCAAAACGTTTACGAAACCGGCCTATACATACATTTTTATGTCATGACTGTCACAGCCGCATCACTGAAAAAACGTTAAAAAACCAGGACGCGAGACAGTCGAAAGAATATCAGGAAGGTATTTAAAACTAATGTGGTTTAAGAGATTTATTGCTGGTGTATCCAGTGGTATTTTTTCTGGTGTTATTTTAGGGTTGATCCTAGCAGCTTTTGAGGAAATCAGCGGAAAGCGAGTGTATACACTATTACTTAATATTGATTTTATCCCTTGGCTCTCCCGTTGGAGTGGTAACATGTGGATAGAATGGGTATTACATATGACTGTCGCCGTGTCGATCGGCTGTATACACGTCTTGCTCACAGAAATATACAAATGGCCTGACGTCTTAAGCGCAAGTGCTTTGACGGTCATCGCACTCTTCATGTATATCCCTTTAAGCACGCTTGCTCTAGGTCCTGCCCCGAGTCTTATAGATGGAATGGCTTGGGGATTATGGTTTTTAGGACATCTTTGTTTTTGCGTGTCGCTCATATGGAGTAGCCGCTCTTCAGTAAAAAATGCGTAAGAGTTTTTGTAGCTGGCAAGGGGGCTCCTCACCTACTTGAAGTATAGCCCCCGATCTTTAAACAGCCTTTGCGTCCTCATCCGTTTATTTTCTTAATTTAAACACAATAAAGTCAGCACACCTAAAATCTTCCGCAAACGAAGGATATTTTTGGAGCATTTCTTTAGAAGGGACAGGTTCTTCAATCTCTTCTAAAACAAACCCTGTTTTGATCAATGTGTTGATATAACTTGTTAATGTTCTATGGAAGAAGAGCATTTTTTCTTCGCTCCCTAAGCATTGCTCATACGCACCTTCATAAAAGTATTGATCAACGTTCCAGTGCAGCTTTTCACCACGATCTGTTCTTTCCCAGCCGCTTTCTGGTGTGACGAAGCAAGGGTGCGTAATCGAAAAAATAAAACTTCCCCCCTCCACTAGTAATCTATACATTTCTTGAAATGCTTTTTCATAATGAGCGAGGTCTTGAATCACCATATTAGACACAATGATATCAAAGCTTTTATCTTTTAAAGCAACCAGCCTCTCACAATTCCCTTGTTTATAATCAATCGATAATTCATTGGACGTTCGTTCTGTCGCAATGTCAATCATTCTTGGAGCGTAATCGACCGCCGTCACAATCGCACCAGCCTTGGCCATCAGCCTGCTTAAGTACCCTTCACCACACCCTGCATCTAATACTTTTTATTGCTTATATTTCCCATCATTGAAAATAAAGTAGGGTTTAAAAAAATTTCTTTATGCCGATCACCTTGTTCTGTATGACTTTCTGAATATGTATCAGCAAAGGCATTCCATCTTTTCACTGCTTCTTCAGTACTGCTATTTTGTTTGATTTTTCATTCCTCCTCAAAGTCAATACTTAGAGATGCTTTTTCCTTCTAGCTTTACTCCTCGCGTTAAAGTAGTAAACCTCCAAAAAAACCTCATTGTCAAAAAATAAAAAAAGAGCCTGTACCTGATCGATCAAGTACAAGCTGACTTTCTATGCATGATTGGTTTGTTGCTTTCTTCCTTTATGCATCCTGAACCGATACACACCGAAAATAATCGCGATGACAACTAAAGCCTCTGCTACAGGCAAGCCAATCGCCATAAACGTGAGCGGCCAGCAGCCGATAAACAGAAGGGCATAAATAACGACATTTTTAAGAACCGGCAGCTTCTTCGCAAACCCAAGGTTGTACACCAAAATGCTTAAAATGACAATAATGCCATAAAGCATAAACACCTGTGGGAGCATTTCGTCAATTGGTACTTCCTCCCCAACGATTTGTTGAAAGATCAAATGCGCCGTTGGAGACATGTCGCTAGGGACTGTAATCAGATCGATATCTATGTTTGTATTGTCCATCGCCATACGATCACCTCGATTCAAAAAAGAGCTTCCGGCATTAAAACCGGATTTTTACCTACTATCGCGCTTACGAATCACTCAGCGCTTTTTTACGACGTTTTTCATAACGTTCTCTTTCTGTCTGAGAGAGGATTTTTTTCCGTAAGCGAATGGCCTCAGGCGTGACTTCGCAAAGCTCATCCTCTTCCATATATTCTAAAGCCTCTTCCAAGCTCATGTCACGTGTTTTCCTCATCGTCTGTGTTTGATCCTTCGTCGCAGAGCGCACATTCGTCATCTGCTTCGCACGAGTAATGTTAACGGTTAAGTCGTTTTCTCGCGAATGCTCACCAACGATCATTCCTTCGTACAAATCGATGCCTGGCTCGACAAACACGATACCGCGATCCTCAACTTGCAAAATCCCGTATTGGGTTGATTTACCCGGCTCTTTATTCACAAGCACACCCCGACGTCGACCACCTGTGTATCCAGTGACGACTGGACGATATTCTTTAAAGGAATGATGCATAATCCCCATCCCTTTCGTCATCGTTAAAAACTCGGTACGATAGCCGATCAGTGCACGTGACGGAACAATAAATTGCAGTTGAGTTCGTTCACCTAGCGACGTCATGTCACTCATTTCACCTTTTCGTTCACCTAGTGATTCCATCACTGCACCAGTGAATTCTTCAGGCACTTCAATGTGAACTTGTTCAAAAGGCTCAGAACGAACACCATCCACTTCGCGCACGATGACCTCTGGCTTCGCAACAGCAAGCTCATAGCCTTCACGACGAAGATTTTCAATAAGGATGGACAAATGAAGCTCGCCTCGTCCAGACACGATCCATTCATCTGGCGTAGCGCCTTGCTTGACGCGTAAGCTGACGTCTGTTTCCAGCTGTTTGTCTAATCGCTCTTCAATCTTTCGCGCTGTGACAAACTTTCCTTCTCTTCCAACAAAAGGGCTGTCGTTGACGTGAAAAGTCATTTGAAGCGTAGGCTCATCAATGCTCGTCACAGGTAAAGGATCTTCGTGACCTGGCAAAGAAACTGTGTCTCCAACATTAGCTTGAACACCAGCAATCGCCACTAAATCTCCTGCGCCTGCTTCCGCAATCTCTAAACGCTTTAACCCTTCAAAGCCATACAGCTTAGCAACTTTCCCTTGTACAATTCGACCATCTCGCTGCGTAAGGGAAATCGTTTGCCCTTGTTTTAAAACACCTTTAAAAATACGACCGATACAAATACGTCCGACGTAATCATTATAATCAAGCAAAGATACTTGGAACTGAAGCGGCTCGTCCCTTGTATCATCAGGTGATGGTACATGGGTCATAATTGCTTCAAATAGATCTTTCACATCTTCTTTTGATTCATTTAAATCATTCGTGGCGATCCCTTTGATCCCAGAGGCATAGATGACGGGAAAGTCGAGCTGATCATCATTGGCATCTAACTCAATGAATAACTCCAAAACTTCATCGACCACTTCTTCAGCACGTGCTTCAGGTCGATCCATTTTATTGACAACAACAACAGGAGTCAATCCAGCGTCTAATGCCTTCTTTAAAACGAATCGTGTCTGCGGCATGCATCCTTCGTAAGCATCCACAACAAGAAGAACACCATCCACCATCCGCATGATCCGCTCGACTTCACCGCCAAAATCAGCATGACCTGGGGTGTCCAAAATATTCATTTTGGTCTCTCCATACCGAACAGCAGTATTTTTTGAGAGAATTGTAATGCCTCGTTCTTTTTCAATATCGTTTGAATCCATTGCCCGCTCTTCAACATGCTCGTTATCGCGAAATAATCCTGATTGATGTAACATTTGATCAACCAAGGTCGTTTTCCCATGATCGACGTGAGCGATAATAGCTATGTTCCTAATATCATTCCGTTTGTTCAAATCGCATCACTCCTTCTAGATTGCGAAACAGTTTGCCAACCTTAGCATTATAACACACTTTAAACAAAGATATTTCATTTACTTCAAGATTAGAGCATTGTCGAGTTGTCCTGGATTATGCTACAGTAAAATCAGTGTTTGATTGGTTATGATTATGTTCAAAGGAGTCTTACGCAAAGTGAAAACTTCTGTGAAATTAAAGTATTTTTTACTAGCGCTGTTAAGCGCGCTTAGCATTAGTATGATCGGTGTGGCGATTGGCTTGTCTAGCTGGCCAATCGGGATTGCGGCAATTCTTGCTGTCATTGTGTTAATGGGTGTCGGTTTCTCTCAAAAAGCGAAAGATCGACGTCTCGGCCGACTGTAAAACTCAACTGAGAAAAGACCCTGACGGTTGAAAGGGCCTTTTCGACGTGCAGACAAAATGTAGCGTAATTTTGTCTGCACTCTTTTTTATGGAGCACTCTCGCGCTTCTAAAAATTACGTTATCTTTAGTCGTTGGACGATTTCCTCATGGACTCTTGGCGCGGCGATCAGTACGGATTGCCTACTCAATAGATCAAGCGGCTCTCCTTGCAGTGTCGTTGCGACCGCCCCTGCTTCTTGTGCAATCACTAAGCCGCCTGCATAATCCCAAGGACTTAAACGTAACGTCGCATATGCATTTAACCGACCAGCCGTCACATAAGCAATTTCTAAAGCAGCTGAACCGTATGAACGAATGCCTCTTGCATCAGACACGAGAAAGTGGAGAGCATCGGCATGAAGATGCTTATTCGTCGTCAACCAATTTGCATTTAAACCGATTAGCGCCTTTTCCAACCCGATCTTATCATCGATATGTAAAGGTGTACCTTCCGTCTCTGCCCCTTCCCCCCGTAATGCTGAATACATTTCATTCGCCATGACATCATAAATGAGACCGATCTGTCCTACCCCATCATGATAAATACCGACAGAGATAGTAAAGTGCCTCTGTTGGTGAACAAAATTCATCGTACCGTCAATGGGGTCAATAATCCAGACTGTGCCATTTAAATCTTTAAACTCATCCCCAAAACCTTCCTCTCCCATAATCTTATGATCATGATATGTATCTCGAATTCGGGAGACAAAAAACTGTTCAGTCGCTTTGTCCATATTGGTCACAAGGTCATTTGGGTTAGATTTCGTTTCTACAGTCAAAGGAGAAGCGAGTGATATCCGAATGCGTTCTCCCGCCTCTCGCACCCACTGTTCTGCCTGTGTTTTGATGTTTTGCCAATGTTGATTGTTCATCTTCAGTCGCCCCCATATTTGAAATCCTTTTGTTTATTATGCCATGAAATGAGTCATTTTTAAAAATTTACCACTTTGTTTTAAATACGGGGCAAATAAGTCAAAGCAGACGATTAGGATCACGTGAATAAATGGTGCTACAGCCTACATTATGTGTTTAGTAGAATTTGAAGACAAGAACTTTCTCAGCCTGACTCGAAGCAATGATCCGATGAACAACAACGGATGATGGCTTTCTCAACAGGCTGAGCACAGATAAAGCGCATTCATTTTATTACTTTTTAGAAGTTTCGTGGACAAGCATAAGCCATTCTCTTCGATATAACTCTAACTTTCTTTTTGAATCTTGAATTTTCTTTTTATTTTGATTTTGCAGCGCTTCAAAAAGAGTCGCTAATTCGTAATCAATTTCCATCCTGAGGACCGGAAGCCTTCTTTCCGCATTTTCTTTCTGTAACGACGCCATGAGCTGTTTCATTTAGGTCTCTCCTTTATTTGACGATAAACACAAAACCTACGACAGCTGCCACTACTCTTTACACATAAGTTATGTCGCTTTTGAGCTAATCGACACGGCACTTTTTAAATGTCAGTCGTTTTTTCCATGTACAGAACGTCTACACGTCGCTAAAATAGGGTATGGTAAGCTAACAAGAACGATGAAAAAAGGAGTGATGCATATGTCTTTTACCGGTTTTTCAGCAAATGATTTTGCTGTTTTTCACATCGATGGTTTAGAAGAGAGAATGGCTGCAATCCAAGAGCGGATTCAACCAAAATTCAAAGCGCTTGGTGAAGAACTTAAGCCTTTTTTAGAAGAACAGACCGAGCAACCGATTTATATACATATCGCTCGTCATGCGAGAAGAACAAAAAATCCACCAAACGACACGTGGATGGCGTTTGCCAATAACGCTCGAGGCTATAAAAAGCATCCCCACTTTCAAATCGGACTCTTTGATGATCATGTCTTTTTATGGCTAGCACATATTTACGAAATGCCCGATAAAGAGAAGGTCGCTGATCATTTCTTGGAACAAATGACGGAAATAAAGCGTCTACCGCAAGATTTTATGATTTCACAAGACCATACGAAAAAAGAGGCTGCTTCCTTGCATTCGCTTGATCACGAAGGATTAGAAGCCGTTTTAGAACGGTTTAAAAATGTAAAGCGCGGCGAATTTCTCATAGGGGCTCACCTCTCTACAGATGACCCTATTCTTTCTGACGGCAATGCATTCATTGAAAAGGCTAAGGACACGTTTATCAAACTAGCTCCCTTTTACAATGCTGCCTTGACATCGATTGAGCAATAATTAAACATGTGGGCAATGCGAAACAATTTTGCTATAATCACTCCGGATGCCAGCTGGCACCCTTATTCTTAAATGAAGCAGGTGGACGTAAGTGTCACAACAAGAAACGCCATTATTCAGCGGGCTCCTCCGCCATATTGAAAAGGATCCTATACAGTTCCACATCCCTGGCCATAAAGCAGGAAAAGGGCTGGATCCTACGTTTCGTGAATTTGTAGGCTCCTCTGTTCTTGCGATGGATTTGATCAATATCGCTCCTTTAGATGACCTGCATCATCCAAATGGTATCATTCAACAAGCGCAAGAGCTGGCTGCTGAAGCATTTGATGCGGATGCTACTTTTTTTAGTGTTCAAGGTACGAGCGGGGCGATTATGGCTATGGTGATGGCGGTTTGTCAGCCTGGTGACAAAATTATCGTTCCCCGAAATGTCCATAAATCGGTCATGAGTGCCATCGTATTTTCAGGAGCTACACCAGTGTTTGTCCATCCCGAACTAGACAATGCTTTTGGGATTGCTCATGGAATGAGCGCTGAGGCCGTGCAAAAAGCTGTGGATCAGCACCCTGATGCAAAGGCACTGCTTGTCATTAACCCTACGTATTACGGCGTTGCTTGTGACCTAAAACAAGTTGTCGACATCGCACACAAAGCGAATATACCCGTTCTTGTTGATGAAGCGCACGGTGTTCATATTCACTTTAATGATCATTTTCCGTTATCAGCGATGGAGGCTGGGGCAGATATCGCTGCAACAAGCATGCATAAGCTAGGTGGGTCAATGACTCAGAGTTCGATTTTAAATGTCAAAGGGCGACGTGTGTCGGTGACTCGATTACAATCGATTTTAAGCATGCTGACGACGACATCAACATCATATCCGCTACTAGCATCACTTGACACAGCGCGTCGGCAATTGGCCCTGCATGGAAAAGGATTGCTAAATGAAGCGCTTGCCCTAGCAGAGGCAGCTCGACAAACGATCAATTCGATACCAGGATTATATTGTGCTGGCCGCGAACTGCTGCATTCGAGTGCAACGTATGACATGGATTTAACGAAATTGCTCATTTCAGTCAAGGACCTTGGCATTACAGGAAATGATGCGGAGCAGTGGTTGCGAGAACAAGCAAGTATAGAGGTTGAACTATCTGACCTTTACAACATCCTATGCATCGTTACCCCAGGAGATACCTTTAAAGAAGTGCAGGCGTTAACAGAAGCACTCAAACAGCTTTCGCAGCTACATGCAACATTTATTCGAACAGCAGAGTCACCTAGAGTTAAAGTTCCAGACATTCCCATCTTAACGATCTCGCCTCGCGAAGCATTTTATGCCGATACGGAATTAGTCCCATTTCATCAATCTTCAGGACGGACAATCGCCGAGTTTGTCATGGTTTATCCGCCTGGCATTCCTATTTTTGTCCCGGGAGAAACCATTTCAACAGACAATCTACTGTACATTATGGAAAATATAGAGGCAGGTCTGCCTGTTCAAGGCCCCGAGGATTCAACATTACAGCATTTACGTGTCGTGAAAGAATATCGGGCGATCTATTGAAATACGGCTATTTTGCTCGCTGTTATAAGTTCAAAAACTTTTCATCAGTTCTTCACTAAAAAACACAGGTCGGAGAAATCAAATGATTTTCCGCCCTTGTGTTTTTTTGATTTCATTTACGAAGACATGCTTAAGCGCGAAGTTCTTTTTTATTTTACATTGTTCTTTAATTTAAAAAGAAGCCCAAAAAGTCCAGTGCTTAGCGACTTTTTAGACACCCCTTTGAACCGTTGTAGCGAGTTGCTGCCTGGTTATGGCTGAAGCCATTTGCTTATTGATTCACGAAGAGTTTTTTTGACTTGTCCTCCACTGGGGGACGTCTGAGATACGGCAAGGCTCTCCACTTGCCTAAAAATTGTCACGCATTCAAATCTGTCATCGCAGGAATATTGATTTCCTTCACGCAAGACACTGGTGATAACTGAATGACGCACTGAACAATGGTGACGATATCTTGTACAGGGATGCGCGTCCCTTCATACAACTTAATTGCCGTTTCTGCCCCCTCTTCAAAAGGCACTTCAGCAGCAAGCTCCCCTGGATTAATACACGTTACCGAAATCTTATCTTTTCTTAGATGCTCGCGCAAAGCATTTGTAATCCCACGCAAGCCAAACTTAGATGTCACAAATGACACCTGCGCATTTCCTGTATGCGCTAAGCCTGCGGTTGAGCCGATAAATATTATTTTTCCGTTTTCAGCCTGTCTTAAATGAGGTAAAAGCGCTTGAACGTAAGTAATCGTTGACGTTAAATTGATATTCATCAAACTTGCAATATCTTCAACCTCATCGAGATCAAACGTATAGTCATCTTCAAAGCCCCGCTTTTCCCATACACCAACATTGTAAATCAATACATCAATGGCAATGTCTTTCATCGTTTCCTTCAAATATGGGATTTGTTGTTGGCTAGACAAATCAATGGCAAGCCATCTACGGTTCACACCATCATTGACATCTAAACTGTTCGGTCGCGTACGTGACACTATCCAAACGGTATCGCCTTCTACTGGCAAACCTTTGACAAATGCATCGCCCAGCCCTTGGCTTGCACCAAATATGATATAGTTTTTACTCATTTGATCACTCCTCCTTACACCTATCATAGCTTAATAGACGAAAAATAACCTAGATAAAGAATCGATTATGAGGGTGCGTAAACCGTCAAAAAAGCGCAAGCAGACAAAGCAGCTCGCGCTTTTGGTTACTGTGTATTTACTTGAATCAACTCTGGATCAACGAGACTGTAGCCTTTATCTCTTAAGCCAGTGATTATGTCCTCTAGCGCAGCATTTGTCCATTCGCGATCGTGCATTAGTAAATTTGCTCCTGCAGACAACTCAGGTGCATTCACCATAATATCGCCAATAGCCTCCTTCGTCATATACCCATCGACGAAATCATAGCCGTAAGACCAATTCATCCAAGCCATTCCTTCTTCTGTCACAATTTGTCTTGATGTGTCTGTATTTACACCAAAGGGCGCTCTAAAGAAGACTGGCTTTTCCCCTGTAATGGCTTCAATCTCTTCGTTTACAGATATAATTTCGTCCCTTTGCTCTTCCGAAGAAAGGTCGCTTAAATTTGCATGACTAGACGTATGATTCCCTATTGCAAAACCCATCTCGTGAATTTCTTTTAACACTGCTTTTTCTTCTTCTGTATCGATAAAGTGGCCATTAACAAAGAAAATTGCCGGAGCTTCCAACGAATTTAATGTTTTCGCCATCTCAAGTGCATACTGATCTGGTGCGTCATCAATCGTTAATAAAACGACATTTTCTTCAGCGTCGTCAAGTGGTTCAATTTTATAGTTTTGTGGATTAATTTGATAAAGAGGCTCCATAGGCGCTTCTGCTTCCTCTTGATCTTGTGCAGGCTGATCAGACTCATCTTTGTCATCCTCTTCTGTTGCCGATTTTTCATTCTCGGTTGTTTCCGTTGAATCGCTCTCAGCAGAAGGCGTGTTTGCCTCTGATGCTTCAGCTTGTTCACTCGTTTCTTCTGTCGTTTCACTTTCTTCTGTAGCTGGTGCCCCTTGGCAGCCAGCGACGATCAATAACAGACTTACGATCCCTGTCCAAATCATTTTTTCATACGTATGAGCTCCTTTTCGACAAACTTCATAAGATGTTGCAACGTTTACTATACCACTGGAAACAGGCGCTTGCAAAAAATGAATGACTGTTTTCATTCTCCTTACAAACCTGTTACAAGTAAGCTTTTAACAATTGGACATGATACAATAATGGCAATATTATCGACCGGAAAGAGGGTTTGCAATGAAGCCTACTCCAATGATTCTCCTCATCGTTTTTTCCATTGCACTTGTTTCCTGTCAACAGGATCAAGCGTTTATACAACAGCTAGCCGAAGAAGATGACTTGCACGTTTTTATCGTAAGCAATAATGAAAATCCGCAAAAAGAAGAAGAATTATACGATGTGCTCCTTCAATTAAAAAACAAATACCCGGATGAACTCAGTCAATTCAAGCTCATCACTGGAAAAGAGGCGGAAACGCTACCTGGAAAAAATGACATCCATGAGTTCCCTTGCGTTGTCATTACTAGTAAAGGTCAAACACTTGGCGTGTTCGGAGGAGAATCGATGCCAAAAGAAGAGCTAGCCTCGCGTTTAGAGCACATTGTCAAAGCGTTTAAATCTTAAGCAAATTATTTTGATTAAAAAGGCCTTATTTCTTGATCGTAGACAAACCCCTACTTATTGTTTTATCAATCATTCCTTAGCCTCAGCGAAAAGACTCACGAGAAAACGTCTACGTTTGACGAAAAAAAGCTCCCTGTCAGGAAACAGTCTGATCACTGTTCCTAACGAGGGAGCTTTTATTATTTCTTATTTTACGATATGAATTGGTGTGCCAAGGGCAACCTCAGCAGCCTCCATCGTAATTTCTCCAAGTGTTGGATGTGCATGGATCGTTAATGCCATATCTTCAGCCGTCATACCAGCTTCAATGGCTAAACCGATTTCTGCAATCACATCGCTAGCACCTGCTCCAGCAACTTGTCCCCCGATAATGACACCATCTTCGGTGCGGGTAACAAGCTTAACAAATCCGTCAGTCTCATTTAATGAGAGCGCACGTCCATTTGCAGCAAATGGGAATTTAGCTGCCTTCGCATCAATACCTTCTTCTTTAGCAGACTTCTCTGTATGTCCAACTGAAGCCAATTCAGGCTCGGAAAAGACAACTGCAGGGATGCCTAAGTAATCAATTTCTGAAGGCTCACCACTAATGGCTTCAGCGGCAATTTTCCCTTCATAAGAAGCTTTATGAGCTAATGGAGGACCAGAAACGATATCACCGATCGCAAAGATCGTATCAACGCTTGTACGTCCTTGCTTGTCCGTTTCTATGATACCTTTGTCGTCGATCTTGACGCCAATATCCTCAAGGCCAATCTCGGCTGTGTTCGGCTTACGTCCAACCGTGACAAGAACGTAGTCCGCTTCAATAACTTCTTCCTTACCTTTAATTTCAGCGGTAATTTTCACACCGTCGCTTGTCTCTTCGACAGAAAGTGCTTTTGCTTTCGTATGAACTTCAACGTTCCCCTTTTTCTTAAGGTTACGTTTCACTAAAGAAGTCATTTGTTTCTCGAAACCAGTTAGAATATCATCCATCGCTTCAAGAATAACGACCTCAGAGCCGAAGTTTGCATACGCTGTTCCAAGCTCAACGCCGATATAACCGCCACCAATCACGACGAGCTTCTTCGGCACTTCCTCTAGTGCAAGTGCGCCTGTTGAGGAAACAACACGGTCACTCCACGGGAACGAAGGAAGCTCTGTCGGATGAGATCCAGTAGCAAGGATACAATGTTTAAACGTATACGTTTGTGAATTTTTCTCATCCATAATTCGAACCGTATTTTTGTCAACAAAGTATGCCTCTCCAGAAACAATATCCACTTTGTTTCCTTTTAGAAGCCCTTCGACGCCTCCAGTCAGCTTATTAACGACGGAGCCTTTCCATTCTTGGACTTTGCCGAAGTCGACAGAAACGTTTTCCGCCGTAATACCCATGTCATCCGAATGTTTAGCGTGTTGAACACGATGTCCTGCGCTAATTAATGCTTTAGAAGGAATACACCCGACGTTTAGACAAACGCCACCAAGTGTACCTTTGTCGACGATGGTCACTTTTTGGCCAAGCTGGGCTGCGCGGATGGCAGCCACATATCCCCCTGGGCCAGCGCCTACTACAAGTGTGTCTAATTCAATGGGGAAATCTCCAACAACCATGTTTTACGCCTCCATTACTAGTAGTTGTGGATCGTTCAGCAAACGTTTGATATGGTTCATAGCAAGCTGAGCAGTCGCACCGTCAATTATACGGTGATCAAAGCTTAATGACAATGCTAGAACAGGTGCCGCAACGATTTCTCCGTTTTCGACCACTGCTTTTTCTGCAATACGACCGATGCCAAGAATAGCTACTTCTGGATGATTAATGACCGGTGTAAACCATTGTCCGCCTGCAGATCCGATATTCGTAATTGTGCAAGAAGCGCCTTTCATCTCATCAGAAGAAAGAGAGCCGTCACGTGCTTTTGTTGCAAGATGATTAATCTCATCGGAAATTTCAAAGACGGATTTGCGATCTGCCTGTTTCACAACTGGAACGAGTAGACCTTTGTCCGTATCCGCAGCAATCCCGATGTTGTAATAATGCTTGTGAACAATCTCTTCACTGCTGTCGTCAAGTGATGTGTTTAAAGCTGGGAACTTTTTCAAGGCTGAAGTTAATGCTTTAACGACATATGGCAAGTACGTTAATTTAACACCTTGATCAGCCGCAACTTGTTTAAACTTCTTCCGATGGGCGACAAGGTCAGAAACAACGACCTCGTCCAGCAATGTTACGTGAGGAGCCGTTTGTTTAGAGTTGACCATCGCTTTTGCAATCGCTTTGCGGATGCCGCTCATTTTTTCGCGTGTCTCTGTTAAACCTTCAGTCGAAGCGCTAGCTGCTGGTTGTGCTACTTTTTCGCTTGTCTCTTCTGGAGCTGTTTGCGCCTCTTCTTGTGGTGCAGTTTGCGCTCCGTTGACATAAGCATCAATGTCTTCACGGACAATGCGATTGTTTTTTCCACTGCCTTGAACTTGTGCAATGTCTACACCTTGTTCACGGGCATACTTTCTCACTGAAGGCATTGCAATCACGTGACTAGATGTGCTTTTCTTTTCTTCAGACTGCTCCTTTGCGTCTGAAGATTGTTGTGCCTTAGCCGCTTCTTCTTTCCCAGTTGTTTCAGGGGCTTCAGCTTTAGCACTCTCGCTAGACTCTTCCTTACTATCATCTGAACCACTGTCTTCATAGCCTTCAGCATCAATCGTTAGAATAACGTCGCCAACGATCGCCGTAACGCCTTCGTCAACTTTTAATTCTTTCACTGTACCATCGACTGGGGAAGGAATTTCAACGACGGCTTTATCATTTTGGACTTCACACAGCACATCGTCTTCTTTAACTTCATCCCCTGGTTTGACGAGCCATTTGGCGACTTCACCTTCGTGGATACCTTCACCGATATCAGGGAGCTTAAATTCAAACGCCACAATGAAACCCTCCTATCTTGTTGTTGTTAACTCTTTTTAAAAATGAACAGCAGCTTTTGCTTTTTCGACAATATCTTCATGATTAGGCAACCAAACTTCCTCGGCTGCTGCGAACGGATATACTGTGTCAGGTGCTGCAACACGTGCAATCGGCGCTTCTAAGTGTAAAATCGCACGCTCAGAAATCTCAGCAACAATTTGATTAGCTATGCCAGCTTGCTTTTGAGCTTCTTGGACAACAACCACACGGTTTGTCTTTTTAACAGACGCAACGATTGTTTCAACATCTAGCGGGCTCACTGTCATTAAATCAATCACTTCAGCTGAAATGTCTTCTTTTTCAAGCTCTTCAGCCGCTTTCATCGATGCTTGAACCATCGCGCCATATGCGATTAATGTGACGTCCGTACCTTCTCTTTTTACTTTAGCCTTGCCAATTTCAACTGTGTAATCCTCTTCAGGAACTTCTTCACGGAAGGAACGATAAAGCTTCATATGCTCCAAGAAAACAACAGGGTCGTTGTCACGGATTGCAGAAATCAACAATCCCTTCGCATCATACGGATTAGATGGAATCACTACTTTCACACCTGGCTGCTGTGCAATCAATCCTTCAAGGCTATCTGCATGAAGTTCAGGTGTTTTTACGCCTCCACCGAATGGTGAACGAATCGTAATTGGCATATTGTACGTATTTCCTGAGCGGTACCGCATACGTGCCATTTGACCATTAATCGAATCCATTGTTTCATAAACAAAACCGAAAAACTGAATTTCAGGAACAGGACGAAACCCTTGGAGGGCCATACCAATGGCTAGTCCATTAATCGCCGATTCAGCTAGTGGTGTATCAAAGACACGATCTTCACCAAATTCTTTTTGCAAGCCTTCTGTCGCGCGAAACACACCGCCATTCTGCCCGACATCTTCACCAAAGACGAGAACATTTTCGTCATTCTTCAGTTCGGTTCTCAGCGCGTCAGTGATGGCTTGAATCATTGTCATTTGAGCCATAGCTTACTTCGACTCCTTCTCTTTATATTCTTCATATTGCTCTTGGAGATTTTGCGGAAGTGTCTCGTACATATTCTCGATTAACTCAGTTACTTTTTGCTTAGGCTGAGCATCTGCTTTCTTAATGGCGGCTTTAATCTCTTCTTTCGCCTGCTCAATGACTTTGTTCTCTTCTTCTTCAGACCAAATGCCTTTGTCTTCTAAGTATTTACGGAAACGCACAAGCGGATCGCGTTTTTCCCAATCGCTATCCATATCCTCAGTACGATAACGTGTAGGATCGTCACCAGCCATTGTGTGAGGACCATAACGATACGTAATGGTTTCAATAAGAGTAGGTCCTTCCCCGTTAAGGGCGCGGTCACGCGCATCTTTCGTTACTTTATAAACTGCAAGTGGATCCATTCCATCAACTTGAATGCCTGGAATACCCGCTGCTACAGCTTTTTGCGCAATTGTTTTCGCAGCAGATTGAAGCTCTACTGGGACAGATATCGCAAAGTGGTTGTTTTGTACGATAAAGATTGCAGGCGCTTGATATGCTCCGGCAAAGTTGATGCCTTCATAGAAATCACCTTGAGATGCACCACCATCACCTGTATACGTGACAGCAACGGCTTTCTTCCCGCGCTTCTTAATACCAAGTGCAACACCCGCAGCTTGGATAATTTGCGCACCAATAATAATTTGTGGGCTCAATGCATTTAGATCTTCGGGATATTGGTTCCCATGGTAGTGTCCACGCGAAAATAGGAAAGCTTGATATAGCGGAAGACCATGCCAAATTAATTGTGGCACATCACGATACCCAGGAAGAATAAAATCTTCTTTCTCCAAAGCATAGTGACTTGCCAACTGAGAAGCCTCTTGCCCAGCAGTTGGTGCATAAAAGCCAAGACGTCCTTGACGGTTTAAAGAAATAGAACGCTGATCCAGAATTCTTGTATAGACCATTCGGGTCATCAGTTCCTTCAATTGCTCATCGCTTAAATCAGGAACATCCTTCTTATTGACGACCTCTCCTTTTCATTCAAAATCTGGTACATTTCGAACTGTTTCTCGACTTGTTCGAGGTTTTGTGTACCCAATCATCTCACCTCTTCCTTAGTAATCAAGCCTCACGGCACGCTAAATACACTTGTCTTTAATGTGCCCTAAAAAATGAAAACAAGACATGTTTAGACCGCCGCTCGGCTTGTAACATCTTCAAGCAGCCGTTGTCGTTAAAACTGTATCACTTCATCAAAAAAATAAATGATACACCTTGCTTTCAAGATAAAGTGTACACCAAGGTATATTGTCCGTCAAATAAAGCTTACTCATGCTTTTCCCTTTGCAATAAAAATTAAAACACTTCTTTCACAGTACAATCTGTTATAACACAATAAAACCATCTGTTATAGTAAATCTACATCTCCCAATTCTCATTTCATTTCCTAATTTTTCTACACACCTTGCAGTAATTATACAAATTTTAGTCTATAAAATATAAAAAGTGTAGACAAAGCCCATTTGCTTTAGTCTACACTTTTTTATGAATCGTTTTTCAAATGAATTCACGCAGAGCGCAAGTATGTTTATGCTGCAGCTTCTTCACCTTGTTTTTCAAAAGTGACGTCTAATTCAGCTAACTCATAAAACGCCGGCTTTAACGTATTGTATTGATTTGTTAAATCATTAAACGTTGAATTCAAACCAGAAATTTCCTCATAAGATGTATTAATTTTATTCACTTGCTCTGTAAAAGCGTCCATCGTCATATCTTCATCAGTAATCATCGTATACATTTCTTTTTCAAGCGTTAATGCTTTCATATACACTTCATGAAGGCTCTGATAAGTAGCATACCTTTCTTCGATCACTGCGATAAGCTCTTCGGCTGCCTGCTTAAGCTCATCTGTTTCCAGCTCATCGACAAGCGGCTGAACATTTTTAAATTGCTCTTCAGACGCTTCCATACTTTCCTTTTCTTTTAAGAGAAGTTCCTCTCTCTCTTCAATGACATTCAAGCCTTCCTCAGCTAGAGCACTAATCTTATCCATCTCTTCCGTAGTGTATGTTATGATTTCTTCATAAATTTGCTGTTCTTTTTCTTCAAGTTCAACGAGGGGCTCCTGTTGTTCTTGGAAGCCTTGCTCAAGTGCCAAAGACTCCTCTAAATGCTCATACATATCCTCAGCTGGGGTAGTACCAAAACTACAAGCTGCTAAAACAAAAAGCATCACGGAGATGCTGGCAGCACGCTTTACTGCTCTCATCCTTAAACTCCCTTTCAAAAAACACTTTTTTATTATCGTAACACAGAGACTGTTCTCAAGAAATAGTCACCTTCCTTTTACACGTGCTTCAATTTTTTCACTATGGTAAACTATTGATAAGACTGGTCAGTATTCGGGGGTGCCATATAGTGTTAACAATGAAAGATGTTGTCCGGGAAGGCCATCCTTCCCTTCGAAAGCAGGCAAAAGAAGTAGCCATACCACCTACAAAAGAAGAGATTGCCCTGCTTAAAAGTATGCAAACCTTTCTCTCCAACTCTCAAGACGAAGAATTGGTTGAAAAATATGATCTGCGACCAGGAGTCGGCCTGGCCGCGCCTCAATTGGGCGTTGAAAAACGAATGATCGCGGTTCTTTTAACAGATGATAAAGATCGCTTATACGATTACGGTCTTTTTAATCCAAAAATCGTCAGTCATTCTGTCGAAAAAAGCTACCTTCCTTCAGGCGAAGGGTGTTTATCCGTAGACCGTGAAGTCCCGGGCATTGTTCCGCGCTATGCACGCATTACTGTGAAAGCGATCAATAGCGATTTAGAGCCGGTCAAGCTACGCCTACGCGGTTTACCCGCCATTGTTTTTCAACATGAAATTGATCATTTAAATGGCGTCATGTTTTATGATCATATTAACGAAGATGATCCATTCGCCATTCCAGAAAATGCTGTTGAAGTAGACCGTTAAACATTAGATCAACACGAAAAAAGCCGGTTTTCCATCAAGGTTACCGGCTTTTTCAATGGCTGGACGCTTAGAGCAATCCGACCTTTTCCAGGCCGTGGACAATCCCGCCTTCATCAACAGGCGATGTCACGACGTCAGCTTTCTTCTTAACCTCATCAGAAGCATTCCCCATAGCTACACCGCACCCAACAAACTCAAGCATCTCCAGATCATTCAAGCCATCTCCAAAAGCATAAACATTGGCGCGATCTATATTTAAGGTGTTCATCACTTGCTGAATCCCAAATGCTTTTGAACCACCCGCAGGTAAAATGTCCATTGAATATTTGTGCCAACGGACGAAATGAAGATTGTCAAAAGCTTCCCGATAAGGCTTTTCGTCACCCTCTTCACAAAAAAGCAACACTTGGAAAATATCATGGCTGTGAGGAAAATTAGGCAAGTAAGGCGGATGCTCAAAATGAAGCGTTTGTAAGCTCTCCTCGATCTTTTTTTCGTATTCTGTTGAAGCTGTCATTTGATCGGCTCCCATATATGTAAGAGCATGATTGTTCTTAGAAGCAAAGCTTTTTAAACGCTCTAAAGAACTTGGCGGAAGCGCATTTTTATAAATCACTTGATCTTCATGTACAACATATTGGCCGTTGTAGCTGATAAAAGTGTTAATCCCTAGCTCTTCACGAAGCTCAGGATACATAAAGGGGCCTCTTCCTGTCGCAATCCCTGTTTCAATACCATTCTTTTTAAGCAAATGAATGGCCTCTTTCGTTTCTCTGGGCAATAGCTTCTTTTCATTCAATAGTGTTCCATCGATGTCAAAAAACACGATCTTTTTCAATGGTTGCGGAACTCCTTTCTTCGTAAAAAAACCACACTATAAAAATCTTTACAGTCTCATTCGACATGAAACGATCAATTTGCCATATAATATAATTTAACTACGTTCCTGTCCATCCGGTCAATCCGCACTATGTATAAAACATATGAAGAAAGGAGATGATGGACATGTTAAAACAATTGAAACGGAAAATCAGAAGAAGATGGAAAGACTTGTTGCGAAAAAAAACATTGGCCTAAAGCCTTTTTTACTCTCCTCTTTCTTCTATAGCATTAAAATACATGAAAAAAAAATTAAAATCCTATATAATAAGCATAGACGATTATGAACGTAAGGAGAGAATATTATGATTTTTAAAGTGCTTTATCAGCCTTCAAAAGATCAAGCGATCGTTAGAGAAGGTACGAAAACACTGTATGTTGAAGAAGAATCGGAGCGCGCAGTCCGAAAGAAATTAGCAAAGCATCATTATAACATTGAATATGTCCAAGCTTTGTCCCCGGAACACTTGGCATATGAACAACAATCAAGCAAATTTAAAGTGGAGTCTCTGTAGCCTATGAAATCTGTTAAAAATGACCAAACTGCTGTTTTTGCGCTGGGCGGAATGGGCGAAATCGGAAAAAACATGTACGGTGTACAATTTCAAGATGAAATTATTCTAATTGATGCGGGGATCAAATTTCCGGAAGAAGAACTGCTCGGCATTGACTATGTTATTCCAGATTTTACGTACGTTGTAAAGAATAAAGACAAGGTAAAGGGTCTATTTATTACGCACGGCCACGAAGACCACATTGGTGGTATACCTTACCTGTTAAGAGAGGTAAACATCCCGATTTATGCCGGGAAGTTAGCCATTGGTTTAATTAAAAATAAGTTAGATGAGCACGGTCTTTTGCGTAAAGCGAAGCTAAATGTCATTAGTGAAGATGACGTTATCAAATTTAGAAAAACGAGCGTAACTTTTTATAAAACGACACATAGTATCCCTGATTCGTACGGTGTTGTCGTCAAAACACCACCGGGGAATATCGTGCATACTGGGGACTTTAAGTTTGACTTCACACCTGTAGGTGACCCTGCCAACTTGACGAAAATGGCCGAGATCGGCAAAGAGGGTGTACTCTGCCTGCTTTCTGATTCGACAAATGCTGAAGTTCCAGGGTTTACGATGTCCGAAAAACAAGTCGGCGATAACATCCTTGATATTTTCCACAAGGTGGACGGGCGCATTATCTTTGCAACGTTCGCCTCGAATATTCATCGCTTGCAGCAAGTCGTTGAGGCTGCCGTATCGACCGATAGAAAAATTGCCGTATTTGGCCGAAGTATGGAAAGCTCCATCGCCATCGGTCAAGAGCTTGGCTACATCCGTGCACCAAAGAATACGTTTATTGAGCCACAACAAATTAATCGTCTACCGGCTGATAAAATCGTTATTCTTTGTACTGGAAGCCAAGGAGAACCGATGGCTGCTTTATCTAGAATCGCTAACGGAACGCACCGTCAAATTCAGATCATACCTGGAGATACTGTCGTATTTTCATCGTCGCCGATCCCTGGAAACACCATTTCCGTTTCCAGAACGATTGATATGCTCTACCGAGCGGGCGCTGAAGTCATTCATGGTTCACTTAATGATATTCATACGTCCGGTCACGGCTGCCAGCAAGAACAAAAACTGATGCTTCGTCTCATGAACCCTAAATACTTCCTGCCGATCCACGGAGAATTTAGAATGCTGAAAGAGCACGTAAAATTGGCAACAGCTTGCGGTGTCCCTGAAGATCATAGTTTCATTTTAGATATTGGCGAAGTTTTGGCACTTGGCAAAGATACCGCTGAAGTTGGTGGAAAAATCCCCTCTGGCTCTGTCTATGTAGATGGAAACGGCATTGGGGATATCGGAAATATTGTACTACGAGACCGACGAATTCTTTCAGAAGAAGGACTTGTCATTGTCGTCGTCAGCATTAATATGAAAGAATTTAAAATCGCAGCCGGTCCAGACCTCATTTCTCGCGGATTTGTCTACATGAGAGAATCTGGTGATTTAATTAATGATGCTCAAGCCTTAATTGCTAAGCATCTTGAAAAAGTTATGGAACGCCGTACATCACAATGGTCTGAAATTAAAAATGAAATTACTGACACATTATCTCCTTTCTTATATGAGAAAACGAAGCGACGTCCGATGATTTTACCTATCATTATGGAAGTATAAGCTACTGACAATCAAAAAAAGCGGAATGAGCCTAATGAAGCTCGTTCCGCTTTTTATTCATGTTTATATATCTCCATCAATCAAATGCTTTTCAAAACGGCTAATGTCTTTGTCCGCGCCGATGACAATCATAATGTCGTTTGATTGCAATTCGGCTTCCGCTGGTGGTGATACGATAATATCTGGACCGCGCCGAAAGGCGACAATGTTGATGCCGTATTTTGCGCGAATGTCCAGATCTTGCAAGGTTGAGCCAATCATTTTATCACTAACTCGAACCTCAACAATTGAATGCTCGTCCGATATTTCAAGGTAATCAAGAACATTGTTAGAAAGTATATGATGTGCAATACGCCGACCCATATCACGCTCTGGATGTACGATACGATCAGCACCAATTTTACTCAACACTTTTTCATGATAATCGTTCTGTGCTTTGACAGTAATCTGTTTAACACCCAATTCTTTTAACATCAAAGTCGTTAAAATGCTTGCTTGAATGTTGTCCCCAATCGCGACAATGACGTGATCAAAATTTCGTAACCCTAGGCTCTTTAACGCCTGTTCATCTGTCGAATCAGCCATAACGGCATGGGAGGCTATCGTAGAAAATTCATTGACACGATCTTCGTCCATATCGATTGCCATGACTTCCATCCCTTGTTTGCTGAGCGCACGGCAGATGCTGCTACCAAATCTTCCAAGCCCAATGACTGCAAACTGCTTTTTCATACGGCAAACTCCTTCACTAAAATTCTTCTTTGTTTATTATGCGCTTGGACAATCATGAAAAGCAAGCGTAGATCATCACACAATCACCACACATCGCAACTAAAAAAACCGCCGCTTCCCATCACGACGATTCCTATACGTGTGACACTTATCCACATTCCACGGCCTTTTAACTTTCTTTAAGCGCATCTCTCATAAGGTGTTCCTACGGTGAAACAGGTATTTCAAAATAAAGCAGGTAGACAAAGTCCTTCCCGACTTTGTCTACCCCTTTAAAAATGAGCTATAGTCATGATGTCATTTGAAACTGGGATTGCACGAGACCAAAATAGATGCCTTTATGTTGCATAAGCTTCTCGTGATTGCCTCGTTCCATAATATGACCATGATCCAAAACAATAATTTGATCTGCTTCTCTAATTGTTGAGAGTCTATGGGCAATGATAATCGCTGTTCGCCCTTTGAGTAACGTTCTTAATGCTTCCTGAATACGCAGCTCTGACTCAGTATCAATACTTGCCGTAGCTTCATCCAGGATAATAATTCGTGGGTCAGCCAATAATGCTCTTGCAAAAGAAAGCAATTGTCTTTCTCCAGCAGATAAGATGTTTCCACGTTCTTCAACCTCGGTTTCATAACCGTCAGCCATTTTCATAATAAATTGATGCGCGCCGATCTGCTTCGCTGCTTCAATCACTTGTTCATCTGTAGCATCAGGATTACCAAAACGAATATTTTCTTTAATAGTCCCTGAAAAAATAAACGTGTCTTGCAAAACAATGCTGATTTGTGTTCGTAGACGGTCAAGGCTCAATTCTTTCACATCGATGCCATCAATTCGAACAGTGCCTGCCGTAGCGTCGTAAAATCGGCTGATTAAGTTCGCAATCGTCGTTTTCCCTGAGCCTGTATGACCGACAAGCGCTAAGGTTTCTCCAGCCTCAGCGTGGATATTAATGCTGTTTAGCGCTTTTCTTTTTTCATCATAGGCAAACTCAACATTCTCGAAATCGATGCGCCCTTTCATATCAATGTCTACAGGGTCATCGCTTTCCGGTACATTTGGCTGCTCATCCAAGTATTCAAAAATTCGTTCTGAAGATGCCATACCAACAAGCAGCTGGTTATACACTTGACCTAAGCGTGAAATAGGCTCCCAAAACATTCCTAAATAGATCGCAAACGTAACGAGATCTCCAGTCGTAATCGACCCAGTCGAGTACAAATAAGATCCGAAAACGATTAGAATGACCGTCCCAACCGCATTTGACATTTCTACGACCGGCCGGAACATCGCGTTTTTCTTAGATGCATCCTGCCAAGCCTCATACGTTTCTGTATTGACTCCATCGAAAAAGTCCATATTCTCTTTTTCTTGCGTATACGCTTGTGTCACGCGGACACCTTGAATGCTTTCATTCAAATGAGAATTCAACTTCGACTGACGTAAACGAACAATCTGCCAAGAACGTCTGATTTTTTTACGCAGCTTTGTTGACACTAAAAACATGATTGGCAAGATAATGACGACCGCAAGCGCGAACTCTGGTGAGATGCTGAATAACAGGATGACAATCCCTAAAAGCATAATCAAGTCCATCAGAATGTTGATAACACCGTTCGTAAATAAATCCTGTAACGAGTTGACATCATTCAAAATACGGACGAGAATCGATCCCGCCGATCGTTTATCAAAAAAGTTTAAGCTTAATCTTTCCACATGCGAAAACAAATGCTGACGTAAATCATAAATAACGTGTTGACCTAAGCGATTCATCCATCGCATACGAAAGTAGTTGGCAATGTAACTCAATACATATAAAAATGCGACTCCAGCCACTAGCAGCATGAGCGGCGAATATCCATCCGCTTGAAGCGCGTAATCTAAAGCAACCTTACCCGTCAACAAAGGAACGACGAGGCGCACCAAGGTTGAAATGATGACGGCAAAAATGGCTTTCGGAAGCAATGTTGTACTATAGGGCTTCATATACGTTAGGAGTCGCGCCATCTGCGACCAGTTAAACGGCTTTTCAATGGCGCGATCCTGAGAATAATAGAAACGTTTTAAGTGTCTAGGCATCATTTTTTCATTGTTTGTAGCCATCGGGATCCACCTCCATACTTACCCGATTCTCTGGGACTCTAGCACTGCTTCCCGGTCTTTATATTGAATATCATAAATTCGGCGGTATGCTCCTTCTTCTAAAGAAATGAGCTCATTATGTGTTCCTCGCTCAACAACTTCTCCTTCTTCCAAAACAAGAATTTCATCAGCATGTTGGAGTGAAGAAATACGGTGAGCAATAATAAACGTTGTGCGCCCTTCCATGACCGTTTCGAGTGCTTTTTGGATTTTCGCCTCTGTTTGCATATCAACGGCACTCGTCGCATCATCCAACACTAACACTGCCGGATTAATTAAGATGGCCCGAGCAATCGCAATTCGTTGTTTCTGCCCTCCAGAGAGTCCCATTCCTCTTTCACCGAGAATCGTATTGTAGCCATCTGGCATCTCCATAATAAAGTCGTGGGCTTGAGCACTTTTTGCGGCCGCAATGATTTCTTCCATGCTAGCCTCGGGGTTTCCGTAAGCAATATTATCTTGAATGCTTGAAGAGAACAAAAAGGTCTCTTGCAAAACAAAACCAACGTTGTTACGGAGTGTTTTCAACTTCATATTTTCAATAGGTATGCCGTCGAGTAAAATGCTTCCGCTCGTTCGATCATAAAAGCGTGCTAACAGCTGAGGGATCGTCGTCTTACCTGACCCCGTCGCGCCTAATAGACCAATCGTCTTGCCTGCTTCAGTATGGAAACTCACATGCTTAAGCGCGTAATCGTCTTCGGATGTATACTTGAGACTGACATCATCAAAGCGAACATCACCAGTTAATCTTTCTACAGCAACCGGCTCCTCAGGATCTTTGATTTCTTCGTCTTGATCAAGAATTTGCGATAACCGTTCTCCAGACGCTTTAGATTGTGAGAACGTGTTAATCATAAAGCCAAGGTTCATTAATGGTCCGAGAATGTACCAAACAAGGCTAAAGAAAGCGACAAGATCACCAACCTGCAGCGAATCATTTATGACGAGAAATCCACCAAAACCTAGCAAGAAAACGACACTAAATTGACCGATCAGCTCCATTAAAGGAAAATATTTTGCCCAGATATCGGTCGTAAACAGATTTCGATCACGATAATCCGTATTGGCATTCGTAAACTTGCGAATCTCAAAATCTTCACGGGACAACGATTTTACCGTATTTATCCCGCTGACATTTTCTTGAATATTTGTATTCAGGCGTGCGAGTGACAAACGGACATTCCTAAAGGCTGGATGCACCCTGCGATCGAATCGATAGACGACAATCGCAAGAAACGGCATAAAAATCATCGTCACGAGCGCCAAAGGTACCGAATAGTAAAACATGACGCCAAGTGAAATCGTCACGAGTAATAAAAAATTTAAGACTTGAGATGCACCAAACGATAAGAAGAAACGGAAAGCTTCGACGTCCTGCGTCAGACGAGACATTAAATCGCCAGTTCGTGCGTTATCATAATATCTAAAAGGTAAAAATTGTAATTTTTCATATAGTGCTTTCCTTAATGAATAAACGGAACGAATTCCAAACATTTCGCCGAAATACTGGTTTACAAAGCCTGCCCCCGCTTTAATCATCATGAGAACAAAAAAACCAATGGCGAGAATGGGAACGAGTTCATACCTACCTGCGATCAACACATCGTTGATTGTAATTTCCAACACGATCGGATAGACCACTGTAATACTCGAAACAAATAATAAAGCAAAGAGCGACCAAAAAAATAACGTTTATGCGGCCAGTAAAATCCCTTCAATCGCTTAAACGTGTCCACAGGATAACCTCTCTTCCAATCAATAAATAGTTCATTTCCCAAAACATTTGATTTACGAAACTTTTTTTGACAAAACACCCTCTGATTTTAAGATCATCTTCCTAAAAAACCAGAGCACTGCTCAGCTTTTACATCGGAATTCTCTCCCTTTGCTTTGTATGATCAAATCGTTAAAGAAATGCCTGAGTAACAAACATTTCTCGAACGTTTGATAATGAAAAGTCATGGTCTTAGTTATATTACACCTTATTTTTGCAAGGTCAAGAGGGTTTTTTAAAATATTTTCAAAAATGTGTTCTTTCCTTATAAAGAGGGATTTTCTGAAAATAATGTATCCATACAGTGCATATATTCGACTCAAATATCTTACGAGCATAAAAAAAACTGTCCCATAAAAATGGGACAGCCAAAAAGAAAAACGTAACTTCTTATAGTGTCTCTTGTCCAGGCTTCCAGTTCGCCGGGCACAATCCACCTGTTTGTAATGCCTGAAGTACGCGAAGCGTCTCATCGACGTCACGGCCAATGTTGTTGTGGTTAACAACAGAATACATAAGCTCTCCTTCTGGAGAAATAATGAACAAGCCGCGAAGTGCCACGCCCTCTTCCTCAATAAGAACACCATAGTCACGAGCTACTTTGTGGTTCGTATCAGCAGCAAGTGCGTATTTTAAGTCGCCAAGACCATTATCATCACGAGAAGTGTTGATCCAAGCAAGGTGTGTATGGATCGTGTCTGTCGATACGCCAATCACTTCTGCATCAAGATCTTCAAACTCATCAAAGCGATCAGATAATGCTGTAATTTCAGTTGGGCAAACAAATGTAAAGTCCATTGGGTAGAAGAATAAAACTGTCCACTGATCATTCTTCATATTTTCTTCCAAACTCACTTTCCCAAACTCTTTGTTCGGCATCACTGCATCCATTTCAAAGCGTGGTGCTTGTTTCGCAACCATACGTTCTGCCATATGTAAACCCTCCTAGATAATATTATCACTTACAGATTTAGTATACTCCAAATGATAATTAAAGTCAATATTAAATAATAATAAATGTAATCTGTGTTTTTTCTATGGTACACATTTATTTTACCCTACACGAAGCTTTTTCACACGCGGGATGCTTGGCACATATATTCTTTTTTTCATATATAAATGTGCTACACTTCACAATTGATAATACTATTTATTTCATAGGAGATGATGTCTAATGGGCGACTTCCAATTAAATAATGAAGTCATCACACGCCTAGTGACCCAGGCTGGCGGAATTATACTGAAAGTCGTTTTAATTCTTGTCTTATTTTTCATTGTTCGTGCGATTGGTCAGAAAGTCATCGATCGCTCTTTCCAAAGCTATCAAAAAAAGAATGAGGCTAACGGAGCACGCATACGCACACTTGAGAAACTTACAAAAAATATTTTCTCCTATGCCCTCTTATTTTTTACAGTCATTATGACATTGCAAAACCTCGGGGTGGAAGCAACTTCTCTTATTGCAGGGGCCGGTGTTGTTGGATTAGCAATCGGCTTTGGTGCTCAAGGGCTCGTCAGTGATATCGTCACGGGTTTTTTCGTTCTTTTAGAAAAGCAGATCGATGTTGACGATTACGTTACGGCAGGGTCTCTTGATGGCGTCGTTGAAGAAGTCGGCCTGCGTACGACCCAGCTTCGCGGCTTTGATGGAACCCTTCATTTTATTCCGAACCGCTATATTACAACCGTAAGCAACCACTCACGTGGCAATATGCGCGCGCTTGTCGATATGAGCATTTCATACGACGATGATATTAATAAAGCAATTCAAGTATTAGAGGATGTCTGTGAAAAAGTGGCTGCCGAAGATTCGTCCTTTGTCGAAGGACCGAATGTGATTGGTGTCCAAGCTCTTGGCGCCTCAGATGTCGTCCTGCGCGTCATCGGAAAAACGGAGAATGGTATGCAGTTTGCGGCAGAGCGGAAGCTTCGTCAAGCAATGAAAGAGGCACTCGACGCCAACGGCATTGAAATTCCGTTTCCTCATCAAGTGTACGTTGAAAAAAAAGCGTAAGCTGAAAAACATCCGCCTCTGTTTCTTTAATACGGAAACGAGAACGGATGTTTTTTCTTTAAAAAAGCAAAATTTATTGATAACATGGTAAGTCATTCTAATAGAAATGCGATCGTTTATACATCACTAACCCACTTAGAGTTGTTCATCCCCTACTTCGACACAACTTACCGATGCAGGTCAAAGGCTGAAGTATCGATGTAATTCCTGAACAATGGGCGCCATAACGTTCTCATCTGGGATGATGCGTGATGAGTGAAGTCCTTCTGTCGGACCGACCCCTAGCCAAAATAGACAGCCAGGCATTTCTTTTGTCATATACCCAAAATCTTCTCCTGTCATCGCAGCTTCTGCTTCAACAAAAGTAAATTCAGAAGAAGCTTGAAAAAAGGATGACAAACGTGCGGCCAAATCTGCATCGTTGTCAACTTGATAGTAATTCGCTCCGTAATCAATCTCAGCTTTACAATGAAAAGCTGTTTCAATAGCGCTGACATGCGCTTCTACTTCAAGTTTAAAACGTTGCATTGCTTCAGGCGTTAAGGTGCGCATTGTCCCTTCAAGCGTCGCTTCATCGGCAATCACATTTTGGACATACCCAGCCTCTATTTTTCCAATCGTTAACACAGCACTATCCATAGGATCGACACGTCTTGACACGACAGATTGTAATTGTGTCACTAAATATGAAGCGGCAACAACCATATCGTGCGTTTGATGAGGATAAGCTGCATGTCCTCCTTTTCCGCGCAACGTAATAAACAATTCTGACGTATTGGCAAATAATAACCCTGGCTTTAATGCAACTGTCCCTGCTTTATATTGTGGCGCAATGTGCAATGCATAAATTTCATCCGGCTTCATCTCCTGAAATTCTGGTGAAGCAATCATTGGCAAAGCCCCACCTGGACCTTCCTCAGCTGGCTGAAAGACAACGACGAACGTATCCTCAATCGGCTGGCGGACGACAGCTTCCAGCAGTCCTAGCGCGATTGTCATATGAAT
Organism: Litoribacterium kuwaitense; assembly: GCF_011058155.1. NCBI lineage: Bacteria > Bacillati > Bacillota > Bacilli > Caryophanales > Bacillaceae > Litoribacterium > Litoribacterium kuwaitense. Next base: position 111,206 of record NZ_JAALFC010000005.1, read on the forward strand.
ATCATGCCCACACGCGTGCATATAACCTTCGTGTTTCGACGCAAACGCAAGACCCGTTTCTTCCTTCATAGGAAGGCCATCCATATCAGCACGATAGCCAACTCTTCTTTTCCCGACAGTGCCTTTGACCTCAACAATAATGCCTGTTTTCCAAGTTTTCATCGTTAATCTCTCTTGAGGCAGTAGAGAAATTTTTTCTAGTAAAAATGTGTGCGTTTTATGTTCACAAAAGCCGATTTCAGGAATTTGGTGTAATTCCCTTCGTATATCGATTAAATTAAAAGCCACGCCTTATCCCCCCAATGTAGAAGTGTTATCTACTGTTTTTGATTTACTGTAAATAGCTTTTAACCCGCATATCGTTAAAAAGGGCACCGACACATTTTGGTCGATGCCCCTTGCAAAGTATTACTGATCTTTTTTCAGCTGCCTGAGCTCTTGTTTAATTTCTGTTTTCGAGCGTGTGTTATCGTCAATTTCTTTGATAACGCGTGCAGGGATACCTGCCACCACTGTATTCTCAGGAACGTCCTCTGTGACGACTGCACCAGCCGCAACGACTGCGCCTTTTCCAACGCGAACGCCTTCCAAAATAACCGCATTGGCACCGACAACGACATCATCTTCTACAATCACTGGTTGTGCAGATGGTGGCTCAATGACACCAGCAAGGACTGCACCTGCACCGATGTGACAGTTATTCCCGACTGTCGCACGCCCGCCCATTGTTACGTTCATATCAATCATCGTACCTTTACCAATGACAGCACCAATGTTAATGAGTGCCCCCATCATGATCACGGCATTATCTCCAATCTCAACCTGGTCACGAATGACAGCACCCGGCTCAATACGCGCATGAACATTTTTAAGGTCTAGCAATGGGATCGCAGAATTTCGACGGTCATTCTCTAGAACGTAATCGTCTATTTTTGTTTGGTTTGCATCAATTGCTGCTTTAACTGCTGACCACTCACCGAAAAGTACGCCTGTGTTTCCAGTAATAAACGTCTTCGTTCCCTCACCGAAGTCTATTCCTTCAAGGTCGCCCTTTATGTATACTTTAACAGGTGTTTCTTTCTCGCTGTTTTGGATAAATTTAATAATTTCGTTTGCATCCATTGTATTCATTATAACGAATGTCCTCCTCACAATTTCATAGTCTTACTTTAATGTAACAGAGCAGTGTTGATTTCGCAAACAATAATCAATGTGTCTATTCAAACTCTGATGATTCTATCATCTCCACAAAAGCTTTCACTTGCTTTAATTGCATCGCCGCATCCGAGCAAACGAGCCAAGTGTCCCTCGTTAATAAGCTACCATCTTTATTTTTCAAAGGAATTTTGTGAAACATATCATCTTCTGGCGTTAAGGCGATGGAAGGTAAAATTGCAAATCCAATCCCTTGACCAGCCAGCTTTTTACACGTTTCAATCTGGTCCACAACAATTGTTCGATGAGGAGCAGAATGATATAAATGATGCCACCAATCGTGAATTTCCTGATAATACGTAGAGTCACTTTTAAACAGAATAAACGGTTTTTCTGAAGCACTCAGTTCTTCAAATGTTGTAATCTCTGTGTCAACTAAGTAAAAATAATCTGTCATAACATGGATCTTCCGCCCACTCCACTCCGGATTGCCGCGCACGAACCCGAGGTGAAGCTCATTGTTATAAAGCTGCCTGATCATTTCCGAGCTCCGACCAGTAATTAGTGAAATACGAACTTTTGGATATGCTTGAACGTATGCCTTCAGACGAGAAGGTAGCCAATATTGCCCGAGAATTGAAGCGACAGCCAGCCTTAATGTTCCATATACTTGATCCTGCAAAGCTCTAAGCTCTTCACGAAGCTGTTCTTCACGCTGTAATGTAGTGGTTGCATAATCCAGCATTTTCTCACCAGCAGGTGTAAGCGCAACACCGCGTGCCGAGCGTAGAAAAAGTTGCGCATTCCATTGCTGCTCAATGGTTTTAAGACGCTGACTAAGTGCGGGCTGAGATACAAATAATCTCTCTGCTGCTTTCCGCATGTTTCCTTCCTCAGCCAATACTTGTAATAGTCTTAAATCGGATGAATTCATGGCAACCTCCACCTTCGTAACCTTTTCATGAAGCTATTGTAGCATATTCAAGTCGGACAACTCATGAAAATAGAAAAAGACGCCTTTTGGCGCCCTTCATGTGCTTATGTAACTGGATCGAGCTTGTCTAATAAAACGGACAATTTTTTAAGTCTGTCTTCAGCGGACGGATCAATGCGTTTTTCTAAATCAGCCATTTCTGAAGCAACAATCTCAACAGCAAGATTTTGACGAATTAATGTTTGCAACAATAATGATATTTCTTCTTCATTTAGTTTTTGTAAGTCCAACGTGATCTCCCTCCCGTTTGTTCCATTTTAGCATCGTCCTACACATCTTTCCTTAGGGAACCTTTTCCACTGTCCTTTACAAAACAATAGATTGTAAGGTAGCATTTGATGTGATATGAAGGAGGCGGCCTAGTCTAATGATGCAGCAGTGGATCACGATATTTTTTGACGTTTTATGTCCTGTCTTTATCCTCGTTTTAATAGGCGTATGGCTTCAAAGAAAGTTTTCTTTAGATATGTATACATTAAGTAAACTCAATATTTACTTTCTTGTTCCAGGTATTATTTTTACGAAGCTTTATGAGACTGCGCTTTCCATCAATATTCTCTTAACGATTGCCGGCTTCACTTTACTGCTTCTCGGCTTACTTTACCTCATTTCCAATGCAATTGCTTATCTATTTCGGTTTTCAAAAAGTATGAGAGTGGCTTTTTCAAATTCAGTGATTTTTTATAATTCCGGTAATTATGGTGTTCCTGTCAATGATCTCGTGTTCAAACAAGACCCTTTTGCGATGTCTATCCAAGTCATCGTGCTTCTCATTCAAAACATTACGACATTTTCGTACGGCATTTTTGCACTTCAATCGAATGATCGTAGCCCATTAAAAGCCTTACTCAGCTATTTGCGCCTGCCTGTGCTCTATGCCATGCTATCTGCTTTAGTGCTCAATATGGCAAATATCCAATTGCCAGATGCCATTTATTTGCCTGCTACATACATATCTGATGCAGTGATTGCGATTGCGTTAATTACACTTGGATGTCAAGTTGCACAGCTTCGTCTGAAGAAAAACCTCTGGAAAGTATACAGCTCTGTGAGCCTTCGCTTGCTTTTAAGCCCTGCTCTAGCCGCAGGAATTCTATTTTTATTTGATGTCCAAGGGGTCACCGCTCAAGCCTTTATGATCTCAGCCGCCATGCCGACGTCGGTCAACAGTGCGATTATCGCTCAGGAATATAAAAATGAACCTGAATTTTCGGCCCAGGCCGTGCTCGCTTCTACGATTTGCTCTGCGCTGACCGTTACTTTAGTGATCTATATCAGTGGGCAAATGTTTTAACTAAGTGTCATCCATAGCAGTAAACTAAAAAAGCGAGCCGAAGTAGGCTCGCTTCTTTTTTTATGATCATGATCGTTGAATAACAAGGTTTTTATTTTCATCAACGTCAACAATGATTTGTTCAATCGCTTCTGCGGTATCCATTAATTCATCGGCGATGGCGTCTTCTACATGCTCTTGGATCGCTCTACGGAGTGGTCGCGCACCAAAGGCTTGATGGTCGCCCAATTCCGCAATCCGCTCACGAGCGGCTTCAGTCACTTCTAGGGAAATGTTCTGTTCTCCAAGAGTATTATTGAGATCGGCAAGCATTAGACCGACGATTTTAACGAGATGCTCTTTTTCTAAAGGTTTAAATTGCACGATGCTATCAAAACGATTGAGAAATTCTGGTTTAAAGAAGTCCCCTAGAGAAGCGAGTAATTGGTTTTCTTTTTCCATTTCTTCGCCTGTTGTAAATCCGAGCGTTCCTTTATTCGCCATTTGTGTACCTGCATTACTTGTCATAATGAGAATGGTGTCTTTAAAGCTTACCGTTCGCCCTTGACTATCCGTCAGGCGACCATCTTCCATAATTTGCAAGAACATATGCTGTACGTCTGGATGTGCCTTCTCAATTTCATCAAGCAAGATAATACTGTAAGGCTGTCTGCGAACTTTTTCGGTGAGTTGACCAGCTTCGTCATGACCGACATATCCGGGTGGTGAACCAATGAGCTTAGACACGGCGTGTTTTTCCATATATTCACTCATATCGAGACGAATAAGTGCATTTTCATCTCCAAACAATTCACGCGCCAGCGTTTTCGACAGTTCGGTTTTCCCTACGCCTGTAGGTCCGACAAACAAGAACGAACCTGAAGGGCGGTGCTTCGACTTTAAGCCTGCTCGTGACCGTCTGACCGTTTTTGCGACCTTTTCGACTGCTTCTTCTTGCCCGATCACTTGCGTGGATAGTCTCTCCATCAAATGCTTCATCTTGTATTGTTCATCTTGCTGCAATTTTGACACAGGAATGCCTGTTTTCTTTTCAATCAACTGTTCAATGAGACCGCGTGTGACGGCAGGCTTTTGTTTTGATGCATTCGTATTTAATTGCTCCAGCAAATTTTTCTCTTCATCGCGTAATTGAGCCGCGCGTTCATAAGCTTCAATCGCTGTCGCTTCCTCTTTTTCTTTACGAACTTGTTCAAGTCTCGCTTCGATGCTGCTTTCATCACGGGCTTCCTCAGACAAGTTCAACACAGAACCAGCTTCATCCATCAGATCAATTGCTTTATCTGGCAAATGACGATCTTGAATATATCGTTTAGACAAAGTGACGCTTGCACGAAGCGCCTCATCTGTATAGGTCACGCCATGATACTGTTCGTAATGAGGCTTTAAGCCATTTAATATTTCAATCGCTGCATTTTCAGTAGGCTCATCCACTTGAACTGGCTGGAAACGACGTTCTAGAGCTGCATCTTTTTCAATCGCTCGATATTCTTTTAACGTCGTCGCTCCAACGAGCTGCATTTTCCCGCGTGCTAATGCTGGTTTCAAAATATTTCCTGCATCCATTTGTGAATCTTGCGTCTGCCCCGCACCAACGAGAAGGTGAATCTCATCGATAAACAAAATGACATCGTCACGAGATTGAACTTCTTCAACAAGCTGTTTCATTCGCTCCTCAAACTGACCACGAATTCCTGTATTCGATACGAGAGAAGCAACATCAAGCAGCATGATTTTTTTGTTTAACAGCTTTGTTGGGACGTTTCGCTGATGGATTTGCAGTGCGAGTCCCTCGGCAATGGCTGTTTTCCCGACACCTGGTTCCCCGATCAGGACAGGGTTATTTTTATTTCTCCGGTTCAGAATTTCGATGACACGTTGAATCTCATCATCACGACCAACGACCGGATCAATTTCGCCACGGTTGGCAAGAACATTTAAATTGGTCGCCATTGACTCAAGGATGCTCTCTTTTCCAGCATCCTGCTGTGTGAAAACGTGACCTCCGCCTCCTTGAGCACCGTTGCCGTTAAATGAATTAGACATGTGAGGCTGCTGCTGTCTTTGTAGTTCAGCCATACACTGATGACATAAATGTAATTGTTGTTCTTGTTGGTTTACTTTAAGTCGAAGATACACAGAAGCAGGACGTTGTTGGCAATTTTGACATTTCATGATCATTTGTCCTCCTTTGATATAGATATAAATTTAGTTCATGTTTATTTTAATGTTTGACTTTGACTTTCTTTGACCTTGACTATATTATACTTTGACCTTTCTTGACTTTCAAGAGATTTACTCGAAATGTTGTTATTTTTTTTAGATCAACGACAATAGAATAGAGAAATGTAAAGAAAGGTTGTTTCGTATGATGAAAAATGAACAGATCGTTTTTCTAGGCGCAGGCTCTATGGCAGAAGCGATTGTTCGAGGAATGCTTTCCCAAGAGATTGTCGAGCAAAATCAAATCACTATAACAAATAAAACGAATGTAGACCGGCTTGAATTCTACAAAAAAACATATGGTGTTTTGACAAGTCAAACCCCAAAAGAAATCATTCCTGATGCTTCCCTTCTCATCTTTGCGATGAAACCAAAAGAAGCAGAAGCTGCTTTTCTACATGTCAAAGATGAATTACGCCAGCATCAGTTAATCCTTTCTGTCATTGCGGGTCTACCGATAAGTACGATGCAGTCTTGGACGTCACCGCAAGCAAAAGCCATTCGCGTGATGCCTAACACGTCATCGGCAATTAGTCTGTCTACGACAGCTTTTTGCTCTAGTCCAAACGTAAGTATTGCTGAAAAAGAGCGCATCGAGACGATCTTATCTAGTATCGGCAGTGTATATGAAATTAAAGAAGAGCAAATGAATCTGTTCACCGGCTTGGCCGGCAGCAGCCCGGCTTACATGTACCAAATCATGGAGTATTTTGAAGCAACCGCCGCAGCACACGGATTTACCCGAGAACAAGGCCGGCAATGGATTGTAGAGATCATGGCAGGTGCTGCCGAAATGGTCAAAGCAACTTCTCTCACCCCTGAACAGCTGCGTAAACAAGTGACTTCTCCGAAAGGAACCACCTATGAAGGTTTATTACGGCTCAAGGAAGGACACGCTGAAGACAGCTTTCGCCAAGCCATTGAATCCTCAGCAAAAAAGTCAGCTGGATTCGAGCAGCAATTTTTAAAGCGGATGAATGAAAAGAACTAAGCCAAACAATCCCTTTTCTACTTGGTTGATTTACCGTTTGTGACATGGCTAAAACCCTCTCTGTTCAATCCAGAGAGGGTTTACTCGTTAATAATCAGCGGGGAGATTGGTTGTCGTAAATAAATAACCAATATAAAAGAGTACAATGGCAGCAGCTACGATGTATACCCAAACAATTGGGTTTTTTAAAATTGGATGTCGTTTCGTTTGCTCTCCCGTCTCACTACTCTTTTTGAAAGACATTGCCTGACCAACACGGGCAGAACCAAACGCCCCGGCGACCAACACAAGCACAGCTATTACGGATAAGGCAAGAATCGCACGGTCCATATAAGCGAACTCCTTCTTTTTTCTTACCTTTCCCTGCAGTTCTTCATTCATACATCTAAACGTGATCATTTTGATCGAATAAATATTCATATGATAAATCCATAAATAGATATAGCTGTTGAGAAATGGGGTAAGAAAAAGTCCGAATGTGCTGTTTTGTTTCGATATCTGAGTAGAGGTCTGACAAGATCCCTTTAGCGCCCATATCCATACGAACGATGTTTTCTAAAAAATACGGCCTCCATCCCCAGTTCTTTCCATTATATTCTTTTTGTAATTCCCACACAGCCTCTTTTTTCACCAAGTTTGCCGAACGTTGAAAACCATCGCGGTCACAAACGTAAAGCCTGAAGCTTTCGTTTTGAAAATCAGCAGCTACATGTGTCAGCCATTCATCATAACACTGATGCGCTTTTTGTCGTTCAAGCGTTTCTGCCATTTTTCGTTGTAGTTGCTTTTCTATATCCATCCGCTTCATAATCTTCTTTTTTTCATGATTAATAAAGCGACTAAAAGTCTGTTTCAGCGCCTCATCTTGAGACGTTGCAGGAGTGATGAATGAACTTGGTCGATCTAAAAAATTTCCCTGGTAATATTGGCCGCCATTTCGCCAAGCGTATTGCAATTGAAATTCTGTTTCAATCTCTTGATAAATCATCACGGCACCGATTTTTCGTGCGAGGTGTGTCAAAGATTGCAACACATCATCATAAGATTGGGGTTTTGTCTGATCAAGCATAGGCCTTAGGTTCACCTTCACATAATGCGGAGACAATAACCCAATGACATCTAAGTTTGTTTCCTTCACGCCAATACGATCAAGCGAAATTTTCATCCCATATGTTTTCAAATACGTGATAAAATGGTGCAGATGCTCTAAATCGCCTTGGAACGTATGCACACATATTTCGATGACGACAGATTCAAGGGGTAAAGAGAATTCACGTTCAAATGTTAAAAATAGATCAATGAACTCTTCCCCATGCGCCAATAAGACATCTGGATGAGCATTTAAAAACAGTTTTTCAATGCCAGCAGAATTCATAAATAATTCAATCGCTTGCTTATAAATATGAGCGTCTAGTTCAAAGCGATACTCTTCTGGCACATTTGCATCATGAAAGAAAGCACCAAGACCTATAGCTTTTTCGTCTACAACGAATCGACCGTACACTTCACAAGCATTCATCTGCCAATCATCAGCAGAGAACACACCTTGAAAATACGGACGAACATTCGCTTTTTGCGTTAAAATATCAAGTGGATCCATCATTTTGAAGCCTCCTTCATTAAAACACAACTTTGATGGAGCAAGAAATCAACACAATGAAGGGGAGAACGTCGAATGACTAAACAAAATATGACTCGGCGCTCATTTTTAAAGCGACTTCTCGGCTGGTTTACAGGCACTATTGCGACAATAGCCGGCGGTTACAGCTATGCCACTTACATTGAACCTCATTGGCTCGAAACAAAGCGGTTAACTCTTTCTTTCCCAACACTTCCCACCGCCTTTCACCAACTAAAAGTGGTTGTATTTAGCGATACACATATAGGGCACCATTACGATGCTAACCAATTCGAAAAGCTGATCAATGCAATGAATAAAGAAAAGGCGGATCTCATCATCTTTGCTGGTGACCTTCTCGATCGACCCATGTCTTATCAAGATCCAGAACGACTTATAGCTATTCTCACTAAATTAAGAGCCCGATTCGGAAAATTTGCCGTATACGGAAACCATGACCACGGCGATTACGGAACGGATTTATACCGTACGGTCATCGAAAATGCTGGCTTTCAATTACTCAGAAATGAAGCAGCGACAATCACAAGTCAAAGCGAAACCATTGTTATCGCAGGGCTGGATGATCAAATGCTAGGGAAGCCTGACGTGGACGCCACCCTATCTTCTGTTCAACAAGAACAATGGTCATTACTGATTGCTCATGAACCCGATATTGCCGATGATATTCACGAAACAAGCGTGAACTTACAAATTTCCGGACACACGCACGGTGGACAAGTCCAGCTCCCATTCTTTGGTCCGCTAGTCTTACCACCTTTAGGTGAAAAGTACATTGAAGGATTGTACACATTTACAGACACTGACTTCCAGTTATATGTAAATCGGGGCATTGGTACAACTCGCCTTCCTTATCGTTTTTTAGCACGCCCTGAACTGACCGTACTCACATTAGAGCGAACATAAAAATAAACGTATCCTTTCCTTCATAAAACAGCGGTTTAAACATGGCTATCCTGTGGAATACATTAAAAAATGATCTTCATTGACTCAAGATGAAGCCAACGTCAACGACAAACGGAAGCTGATCATTAAGCCCAGCTTGTATATTCATTATACAACTTTATGAATGGAGCGAGGTATGTGAAAAAACATATGACTTTTACATTGAAGAATAGGATTCCTGTTCCTACATTAATGACACTCTCTTATCGATTGAATAAAGAAAATATTGCTGTTGAATTTACATATGAAAATACAACGGTCGATGGTAGAGATGTGCTAAGTCTGATTTCCTTTTTCCTCATCCCGAAAATGGATTCGACAATTTCATTGACTACAACGGCTCAAGAGGCACAAAAAGGGATTGAACTAGTGACAACTACGATTTTAGAGAAAAACCAACCCTTCCCAATGATGACCGCCCGTAGCTAATGTTGATAGAATCTGTTAGAAAAAGACTCTCTGAACGATCATGACGAGTGTCTTTTTCTTCGTTTGGATTAAACGGTCGTATTCGTTATAATGGTTAAAAAGGAGGGTTGCACAACATGCGGACATTAGACAACGGGAAGCCCCCTCGTCTTCACGATATCGCGCGCGCACTTTTTATTGTGAATCGAAACGCAAAAACCGCCATTCACGCGAAAGAGCTGTACTCTTTAAAACATAAAACCGTTCAGAAGCTCCTTGAAGAAAACAAAGCCAAAAAAATTGGCCTCCACTTTTCTAAAAACCCGAAAAATGCGCAGCAGCATTCGAACTTACTGATCCAAGTGGATAACTATTACTTTCACGTTCCTCCTCGCAAAAAAGACTTCAGTGAGGTTCCACATCTTGGCGAAGGAGACGCCTCATACCGAAATCCGAAAACCTCAATGCCACTCTATGAAGCCAAACGACTTCTGGAACAATATACAGGCTACCGCTTTCAAGCGAAGTCTAAACCCACTTACCCAAAACGGCAAGCCCCTGTTTTTACAAAACTAGGTGAACCCTATCCTTGGCATCACCCCAAACGTTAAGTATCTCATATACAGGACAATTTTTTATGAGAAGGGTCATTTATTTTATGTTTCTAGACGACCGGGAAAAGTTGCGACAAGAGAGATTGGATGTTGAGTGAGGAAAGGAGCAAAAGAGCTCATTTTAGATATAAAGTGGCGAATGCATGGAAGCGATCGCGCGCAGAAAAACTTTCGATTATGACGTAGCCACAGCATGATGTCATCACTACTATGGACGGCAATAACCACGCAAGCAAACCATCGAACGACCATGACTTGCAGAAGATGACTCCTTCGATAGGGTCGTCTTTTCGCATTGGTTAATTTTTTATCGAAAGAGTGCTTGCGTGGTGGTAGAGAGAAGTGCCTGCTTAAGTGAAGCAATGGTGAGTCGTTCACTCATTTCACTTATCTAATTATGCAAGAAATTTAATTACTCTCATGGGAACTTTCGTGATCGTTCACATTTAATGATGTGTCAAATGGCTTAATTTAACCTGTAGTACTAAGCTTTAAAAGGCGAGATTCTTTAACGGGCTCATTTAAAAACGTAGGGGCAACGATTAATCATTTCGAATAATTAAATAAATGATGAGACCGATCACCGGAAAAAACAAGGTTCCAAACAAGATAATCAATGCATATTCACGACTCTTTCCTCTGGCTACAGAGTCTCTATATGCCCAAATGCTTGTAACGATATTTAAAACGATGAGCAACAGTCCAAAGAGCAAAAACCCTAAAAATATAAATTCCATAAATACCTCATCTCCCTTGCTATCCACTTCTACAGTCCTATGCATAGAAAATAGCAGACATTCTTTTTTCATGAACGCCTGCTTTGCTTGGATCATGTACTATAGTCACTTATTCTGGCTCAGCTTCAGCTTCGGCCTCTCTTTCCCGCAATGCCTGAGCTTTTTCTTCAATTTTACGGAAGGCACGATTCGCACACCACATCACGACAAATGCGAGTACACTTCCAAAGAAAAACGGAATTAATCCCATAAATTGCTGCATAACGAGCAAGACCACTAAAGATCCGGCAATCATCATTAAAATTTCACCAGGTCTTGAAATCGCTATCAACAGTGTTTGTTTCAAGTATTGGAATAATTTTAAGTCATAATGGACGAAAACCGGGAAGAAAAAGAGGGTCATCGTTAAATAAATGAACGTAGCAACGATAAGAAAGTACTGGATAAAAATACCCCAACTACCGGTATCTTGCGTGTTTAAAATCCGAAAATCTGCCCACAGGATAAAGCCAACCACTAGCAATAAAACACCTAAAATATTTGCACGCAAAAATTCGTTTTTATATTCGCTCCAAAAGGTCTTAAACACTGGAATTTCATGCTCGCCCTGTACCCATTTTCTCGTGACAGCAAACAACGCTGCTGTTGAGGGACCAAATCCAAACACAATGAGTCCAAGAAAAGTGAAACAAATCCAGAGAATATTGACGTATGCAAGCCGCATAATCCATTCACAAATGGAGTACAAGGTGCCCATAAATCCGTTCATTACCATGTGTTTCACCACCCTGCTTTTCTGTCTATTATGCCATAATGCTACCTTTTCACAGTAGAAAAATCAAGCATTTCCCCTTCAAAATCACCTAGTGTAACTGCGTTTATGACTAAAAATGGTTATTGGGTTCAAGCGCCGTTCTTGCGGTACGAAATGCAGGTGCGACTAAGACGACACTACGCCACGCAGCCCATACACTGACAATGGCAAAGGCACAACCCCAGACAAGCGCCGGGACCCACGTTGTGCTTGCGAGTATGGAGGCATCTCCTGCACGAGCAGGTGAAAAGAAACTTAATAACAAAAGATCAAACGCTGCACGAACGGAATCGACTAATAAGATTAAAATAAAGCAGAGGCTTACCCCCGCGCTCCACGATTTTCGCTGAGTAGAAAGAAGATAGATTAGTCCGATCAGCAGTACAGCTATCCAAATGATACCAAAGAGGTTGCGCACCCAGAACAAACCGCTAAGTAAGGCAATAAGACCTACGGACATTAAAATAAAATGATGTATTTTCTTTTTCCATAGCCACGAAAACAGGAGGAGTACAATCGACGAGCTGAGGTAGCCGGCAAGACTAACAACGATCACTGGCCAGCCAGAAGCAGTCCATGATCTCGTCAAGCCTGATAAATTTGCAAATAATTGAATGTCATTGACTTGCCCGCCTACAAGTAAAGCAGCGACAGCATGCCCACTCTCATGAACGAGTGTATTCCACGTGCGTAGAATCATTTGTACACCCGGAACATATAAAAGAATGAAGCAGACGAGACATATGAGAATGAGCTTCCAATTCATAGCTACCCCACCCTTCTTTTCCTTATTAAATCGTTATTTCTGTAATGTTCTCATAGCATCAGCCAGCTTTTTATAGGCAGCATATGGTCGTTCATATTGAGCTACAGCTGTAGCATTAGGGGAAATTTGCTCGGCATCACATCTGTCATCCTCTGGAAAAGGTGGATAACCAAGTGCTTGACGCGCTAACGCAGCCGCTCCTTTACTAGAGACGTCATGGTGTGAGGGCATAACTAGCGCTTTATTAAAAATATCTGCAAGCATTTGCGTCCAAAAATGCGAACGAACAAAGCCCCCATTAATATAGAGCTTTCCTTTTGCGGGAGAAAGCTCCCAAACGGCCTCCGCAACCATTTTCAGCTGAAATAGTACGCCTTCATATAAAGCCCGGCAGAAGTGGCTTGTTTCATGCCGTGAAGTCATTCCTAAAAAGCCACCTTGAAGCCCTGTCTCCCAAAATGGGGCTCGCTCGCCGTGCAAATACGGCAAACAGATCAGTCCCTCACAACCAGGTGGTACTTTTGCAGCCTCTTTTTCAAACCACAGATTAAGCTCTTCAGGTGTCCTGCCTTTTTTCGCTTCTTTAAAAAGATGATGCTTTGCCCATTGTAACACAATGCCACCATTATTCATTGCGCCACCAACGACCCAAGCATCTTCACTTAAATGATAACAAAACGTATGACCATTTTCATGTGTCACCGGGTGATCCAGCGTACAGCGAATGGCTCCACTCGTCCCGATGGTCATCACCATGTCATCATTTTTCGCACCAGCACCTAAATTTGCCAAAACACCATCTGTCGCCCCAAGGATGAAGGGAGTCTTCTCATTTAAACCTGTTTCTCTAGCAATGTCCTTTTTTAAACCACGTAGCACCGTTTTTGTCGGTTTAATGTCAGGAAGGTTGTGTGCAGAAATTTGAGCAGCCTGAAGCGCTTCTTTACTCCATTCTCTCTTCGTAAAATCATACAACCCAGTTGCAGAAGCCATGGACTCATCTGTCCAGCATACGCCAAAAAAGCAATAGAAAACATACTCTTTAATACTGATAAAACGGTCACCCGGTTGAAGTGTCCACGGTGCCTGTCCTTCTTGTATCCAAGCCATTTTCGTTAACGGAGACATCGGGTGTAAAGGAGTCCCCGTTTTTTTATATAAACTTAATCCTATACGCTCCTTTAAACGCTCTGTCGCTCCAGTCGAACGCTCATCTGCCCATGTCAAAAGAGGGCTTTTCGGTCTGCCTTGGCAGTCAATGATCATCAGTGAATGCATAGCAGCACTAAATGAAACTGCGCTAACCGCCTCTTCACTTAAGGAAGCTGACATCATGACTTCGTTTAACACTTGAATACAAGCTGCAACAATCTCTTCCGGTCGCTGCTCGGCGCTATGTGGAAGCGGATGCAACAGTGGATATGCCCGCTCAGCACGAGCAACGGTCCCTCCTAAATCATCGAACACAACGGCTTTCGTGCTTGTTGTTCCAATATCAACCCCAATAATGTACACGTGTTGCTCCCTCCTACAAAACCTTGCCGCTTTTTCAGATGATAAAAAGAGAGCGGGGTAATCACCGCTCTCCTTCAGCAAACGTTACATTGATAACCAATCGGTATGGAAGGTTCCTTCCTTATCCGTTCGGCGATACGTATGAGCACCAAAATAATCACGTTGTGCTTGTAAAAGGTTAGCTGGAAGCACAGCGCTTCTGTAACTGTCGTAATAAGCGAGACCGCTCGAAAGCCCTGGAACGGGTACTCCCTTCGTCACGCCGAGTGACACAACCTTTCTCCACGCATCTTGGTATTCGTCAATGATCCCCTTAAAATATTCATCAAGCAGCAAGTTTTTGATTTGAGGGTCACGATCATAGGCATCTTTAATGTTTTGTAAGAAGCCCGCACGAATAATACAGCCACCACGGAAAATCATCGCGATGTCGCCTAGCTTCAAGTCCCAGCCATATTCTTCAGAGGCTGCTTTCATTTGGGCAAAGCCTTGTGCATACGAACAAATTTTGCTGGCATACAATGCACGGCGAATCGCTTCAACCCATTCTGAACGGTCACCTTCCAGTGCTTCAGTAGCAGGACCTTGCAACACCTTACTGGCAGCGACACGCTCTTCCTTCATCGCTGAAATAAAGCGGGAAAACACGGATTCCGTAATAATGGATAAAGGTACTCCTAAATCGAGGGAGCTTTGACTTGTCCATTTCCCTGTCCCTTTTTGACCAGCTGTATCTAAAATGACATCGACAAGCGGTTGGTTTGTTTCAGGATCGACCTTTGTAAAGATATCCGCTGTGATTTCAATGAGATAGCTGTCCAATTCACCTTCGTTCCATTGTTTGAACGTGTCCGCCAATTCTTCAGCACTTAACCCGACGACATGTTTTAACAAATGGTACGCTTCGCAGATTAACTGCATATCGCCATATTCAATGCCGTTGTGTACCATTTTTACATAATGACCTGCACCATCTGGACCGATGTATGTAGAGCATGCATCATTTCCTACTTTTGCAGAAATGGCGGTTAAAATCGGCTCGATCATATCATATGCTTCTTTTTGACCACCTGGCATAATGGACGGTCCTTTAAGTGCTCCTTCTTCTCCACCGGATACACCCGTACCGACAAAGTTAATGCCATGTTCAGACAGCATTTGGTTCCGGCGGCGTGTATCTTCGAAATAGGCATTTCCACCATCAACGATAATATCCCCTTGATCTAACAATGGGATCAACTGATCGATCGTCGCATCAGTCCCTTTTCCTGCTTGAACCATAATGATGATTCGACGTGGCTTTTCAAGGGATTGGACAAAATCGGCAAGCTCTTTATATCCAGTCACATTTTTATCAGACGCTTCATTCAGTAGCGCTTCTGTTTTTGCATACGTACGGTTATATACAGCGACATCGAAACCTCTTGATTCAATATTTAAAGCCAGGTTTTTCCCCATGACCGCTAACCCAATGACACCCACATGCTGCTTTGCCATACCTGTCATCCTTTCTCGATTTAAAGTGCTCACTTATATTCATATATCATTGTAATACGAGACCCGTGTCCGCGCAACAAAAGCAAGTGTGTTTTTAATTAGTACATTCGGTCAGAAACAGCCTTCGCCGTTTGGTTCCGAGAACGTAGGGCAACATCACCTATCCGCATTGCTACACCGACGGCAAGAATATCGATAATGGCAAGCTGGGCAATCTTACCTGAAAGCGAGCCACCTTGAAGCGGGTTTTCACGTGCTGTCATAAGCAGCTCGATATCGGCAACCTTCGTAATCGGAGATTTTGCGTTACTCGTAAGACAAATGATTCTTGCACCAGCTTCTCTAGCCAGTTCGAGGTGTCTGACCGTATCTTTTGTGCTTCCTGAAATGGACAGGCCAACAGCGACGTCTCCCTTAGTCAGACCGGCAGCAGCCATTGCCTGAAAATGCGAATCTTGCTGAACTTCACATTCCTTACCAATTCGGGAAAAGCGATGAGCTGCATCTTGTGCCGTTAAACCTGAAGCACCGACGCCGAAAAACATCACTTTTTTTGCTGTAATCAATGTGTCAATTGCTGCTTCAACATGAGCTGACGATAAAAGATCGACTGATTCTTGTAAATTGTGTCCTTGTGCTGCAATTAATTTTTGAGAAAGGGTATGAACATCATCATCCATACTCACGTCGTCATGGAGCTGGCGAGAGGGATTTACGAGATCTTGAGCTAGCGACAATTTAAAATCTTGAAAACCAGAAAAACCAAGCTTACGGCAAAATCGTAAAACCGTCGTCTCACCTATATTGACTTTTTCAGCCAATTCTGTCACTGAACAATAGATCACGTTCTCTGGGTGATCCAAAATATAGCTGGCTGCTTTTACTTCTGTTTTAGTAAATGCGTTCATATGACTACGAATTTTTAATAATGTGTGCTGGTAATCAGCTTCACCTGTCATCACTTTGCCTGCCCTTCCTCGTCAAATGTTGTTTTACATGATGGGACACGATAAACGTTACTTTAGTGTAACAATTCGACTATTTTTGCGCAACTGTCCTATATGAATAGACACTCTTTCCCTTTAATTCAAAGAAGCGCTTAACAAACTTCATGAAGGGTGATAGAGTTAACAAAGATATAAACGAAGGAGAGACATCTATTGTGCAGCATGCTATAGCTCAAAAAAAAACAACTTATAATGTGCTCTGGCTCATTGCCTTAGCGCATCTTTTTAATGATACATTACAAGCTGTCGTTCCAGCGATGAACGTTATTTTTCAATCCTCTCTAGGACTAAGTTATACACAAATTGGCTTCATTACTTTTACATTAAATCTGACAGCTTCGGTCATTCAGCCGGTTGTCGGTATCTATACTGATAAGCGTCCCGCACCGTTCGCCCTTCCTTTAGGACAAGCTTCAACATTGATTGGAATGGTCGTTCTTGCCTTCGCACCCTCATATATTTGGATTATTATTGGCGTCATCTGCCTAGGGATTGGCTCAGCTGTCTTCCATCCGGAAGGGGCCCGTGTCGCTCATATGGCTTCTGGTCCGCGCCGGGGTCTGGCCCAATCAATTTATCAAGTCGGCGGGAATGCCGGTCAGTCTCTTGCTCCTTTGATCGTTGGCTTATTGTTAACAATCGGACAACGTGGCGCCATGTGGTTTGCCCTCGTTGCCCTAGCATCAGTGATCGTCTTAATGTATGTATCGCGATGGTCGAGCCAGCGGATGGCTGAAACATCTACATCAGACGTGAAGGGTATTAAAACTAAAGAGCTGCCCCCAATTACACGATGGATGAAATGGGGACTCATTCTATTAATCATCATGGTATTTACACGCTCTTTTTACCATGCAGCTTTTTTAAATTATTATTCATTTTACCTCATTCATGATTATGGCTTAGATAAACAAACAGCGCTGATGTACCTTTTTATCTTTTTAGCAGCTGGTGCTGTTGGTACCTTTTTAGGCGGTCCAATTGCTGACCGATTTGGTCATAAAAGTGTCATCGTCTTTTCTATTTTAGGTGCTTTACCGCTAGCACTTGTGACACCATATTTATCGACTAATTGGCTCGTGCCTGCGCTTGCAATGAATGGTTTTATTATTTTATCAAGCTTTTCCGTGACGGTGGTCTACGCCCAAGAGCTTCTGCCTGGTCGAGTAGGGCTCGCTTCAGGATTGATTGTCGGTCTTGCATTCGGTATGGGCGCTCTTGGCGCAGCGGTGTTAGGGTGGTTTGCCGATATCACATCCCTTAAAACGATGATTCAAGCAGTATCATTTTTGCCAATCCTCGGCTTTGCTGCTTTGTTACTTCCGTCCGATCGCCGTTTATTGGAAATGAATTTATCTTCACAGACACATATTTCTTCATAACAATTAAGGAGGCACTTCAGGTGGAGCAATGGATGAACTCAAACGCACGAGAAATTGAAATCTCTGGGATTCGACGTTTCTTTAATAAAGTCGCTGATGTCCCCGAAGCGATTCAATTAACGATCGGTCAACCCGACTTTCCTACGCCAGATGTCGTCAAAGAGGCAGCGATTGAAGCTATACAAGGCAATCAAACAACGTATACTGCGAATGCCGGCATTCTCCCTCTTCGCCAAGCGGTTTCGCAACATGTCTCGACTTATGGATTATCCTACGACCCTATAAGCGAAATTATTGTCACAACAGGGGCCAGTCAAGGTATTGATGTTGCCCTTCGTTCGTTGTTAATTCCTGGTGATGAAGTAATTTTACCTGCTCCTGTCTATCCAGGCTACGAGCCGATTATCCGGATGTGTGGTGCAACACCGCGTTTTATCGATACACGCAACACCGGGTTTGTGTTACAGCCAGAGCAAGTGCTGACAGCAATCAATCATAAAACAAAGGCGCTCATTCTTCCCTACCCTTCAAATCCTACAGGGTGTCAAATGACAGCAGCTGAGCTCACGAAATTAGCCGACGTCTTAGCTGATCAAAATATCTTTGTGCTTTCCGACGAAATTTACAGTGAGCTCTGTTTTGCGGCTCCCCACGCATCGATTGCCTGCGATCCAAGAATGAGAGAAAAAACGATTGTCATTCAAGGCGTTTCGAAAAGCCATGCGATGACGGGGTGGCGTATCGGCTTCTTGCTCGCTCCAGAGCCTTTAGCAAAGCATATGTTAAAAGTACATCAATACAATGTGTCGTGCGCCTCTTCCGTCAGTCAGCATGCCGCCTTAGCCGCACTGACAAAAGCCCCTGATGCACCGAAGCAAATGCGACAGGCGTATGAGACACGCGCGGCCTTTGTGACTGAGGCATTAGATGAGATGGGCATACCGTATGTGCGACCAACGGGGGGATTTTACGTCTTTTGTGACATTCGCCAGTTCGGTCAAGATAGTGAGACGTTTTCCAGCCGTCTGCTATACGAACATGGACTCGCCTTAATCCCAGGCACCGCCTTTTCGTCCTACGGAGAAGGGTTCCTTCGTCTATCCTTTGCCTACAGTATGGAGCAACTACAGGAAGGACTTGCTCGGCTGAAAAATTTCGTTTCGACATTGGTTTAAGTGTAAGACTTTCTATGAACGATGACCATACTCATACGAGAGCAGTCTTGGGAGAGAGAAGGTCTACTCTTATGAATGAGCTAACATTTAAACATTTAATAGTAAAAACGCTCAGAATTGAAGTGCACCCCAAAAGTGAGAGTCATAAACTACTTTTAGGTGTCACTTCAATTTTCATCTGAGCGTTTTTCGAGTTGACTTTAACATTTTCACATCATTTATCTAACTGATTTAAATCGATGACAATCGGATCAAGCTCAATTTCGGTATGGCCTTTTCCGTAATTAAGACTTGCAATTTGAATAGGCTGAATAATAAGCTTGCTAGCTCCCTCTTGAATTGTACCAAACTCATCGGTTCCATTGAGTCAGTTAGAAGAAGAGATTGTCTATTGTTTTATGAACGGATTAGAAGTGTAAAATGTCTCGAGAACATTCCTAAGTTGGTCACAAACTGATGATGAATCGATATATGATGCTGATGTTTACCCCTACTAAGGGCGAGAACTCTTGCAAAACCATTTAGCCGATCGCCCATTTTAAAAAAACCCTTCCCAAAGCAGTCGATGATATGCCTCTTTAATGAGCTAGGCTTTCTTTTCACCTGCTTGCTAAGAGGGATGGATATCACTGCGATGAGAAGGACTTTTATTGTGCAAATGTCTTATAAAGTGTAAATATGCAGGAGAAACCAAATGTCAGTAGAGCTTTGATAAGAAAACTTGTGCGGCTCGTTAACTGTCTTCAGACGAGTTCTTTTCCGGTTGTTCAATGGGAAGACGAATCGTAAACACCGTGCCTTCTCCTTCTTCACTCTCTAACTGAATTTGACCGTGATGCCTGGCAACGACTTCCTTGACAATCGACAATCCTAGGCCAGTCCCTTTGTTCTTCCGCTCGCGGCCTCGATCTACCTTAAAGAAACGCTCCCATACAAGAGGCTTGTCCTTTTCCGAAATGCCAATTCCGGTATCGGTCACGGTGATCACAATATCTCCCTCATCTCGGTTCGCTTCTAACGTAATCGTACCGTTGGTTGTAAACTTATTGGCATTTTTAATTAAATTATTAAACACTTGTTCGAGACGATCCTGATCTCCTTCTATTTTTGGAATGTCATCCCCTACATGAATGAATAATTCGTTGCCTTGCTCTTTTAACAAGCTTTCAAATGAAAAACTTAAACGACCGAGCAATTTTTGCAGTTGGACAGGATGCATTTGAAATTCAATATCATCGTTTTGCAATTTGACGAGGTCCATTAAATCATCAACGAGACGGGTCATATACATCGTTTCCTGATACATGACCTTGTAGTATTTACTTCTTCCTTCTTCAGAAATCAACCCATCTTGCAAAGCTTCTAAAAAGCCTTGCAATGCTGTCAGCGGTGTACGGAGTTCATGAGACGCATTCGCCAGGAAATCGGTGCGAATTTGATCAAGTCTCGCTCTTTCCGCTTCAGTCATTTGTAGCCTCGTAGAAATATGGTTAATCGTCTCCGCTAACTCGCCAATTTCATCGCCGGAACGAACATTTAGTTTTTCACTATAATCGCCGACGCCGATCTTATTAGCGACGCGTTCGATTTGTCGTAAAGGACGAGAGATTGACCATGAAAACGAGCTGACCATCGCTGTTGAAATGATTAACCCGAGTAAAATCGCCCATAAAATCGTTTCACGTATATGACCAATTGTTTGATTTAAGCCGTTGACCGGAGAATGAAGCACGATGCCACCATAAATACTCTCTCCTTCACCCCACGGGACAACAACCGACAGCATCGGCTCATTTAGCCCTTTAAATGACAGCTCTTGAACAGGTGGCGTTCGTCCTTGCATTACTTCTCTAACAATATCCCGACTGACAGATTTACCGACTGACACTTCGTTAGGTGTCGACGTAGCAATAATGTCTCCACCTGGACCAAACACCCAGATACGGGTATCAAAAGAACCATCAAGCATTTGGAGCATGTTATTCATTTCTGGACCTGGCTCCATCGTTTGAATAAGTAAGTTCACTCGCGCTGCTTTCCTCATCATGCCGTCTTCTGTCATATCATACATATAATTTTTCATCGTGATCGACATCATAAAACCGACAGCACCAAAGCCAGCTAATATGACAATAAAGTAACTAAATAAAAGGCGTCTAAACAAATTTTTGTTAAAATGACCGACTAATTTTCCACCTCGAATTTGTACCCCACTCCCCACACAGTATGTATACAGTCTTTTTGAATCGGTGTTCTCAGCTTTTGCCGCAACTTTTTCACATGAACATCAACCGTACGGATGTCACCAATAAAATCATAACCCCACACCTGCTCTAGCAACTGTTCCCGTGTAAACACACTGCCAGGTGATTTAGCCATGAAGGTCAGTAGATCAAACTCTTTCGGACGCAAGGTAATTTTCTCTCCACCAGCAATCACTTCACGTCTTTGTAAGAAAATGGATAAATTTTTAAAACGCAAATCTTCTGGCGGGGCTTCTTCACTTTTTCCTGGCTGACGCGGCTGCATTCTGCGAAAAATCGCTTTAATGCGCGCCATAAGCTCCCGCGGCGAAAATGGTTTTGTAACATAATCATCAGCGCCCAGTTCAAGCCCTAACACTCGATCAAACTCTTCATTTTTAGCCGTCAGCATAATGATGGGCGTATCGTATCTTTTTCTAATTTCACGGCAGGCATCATAGCCATCCATGATCGGCATCATCACATCGAGAAGAATGACATCAGGTGCTGCTTTCTCCACCTGCGCTAAAGCTTCTTCTCCATTATTTGCAGTCACAAGTTCTATATTCTGTGTTTCGAAATAAAGACGAATGATCTCTAAAACGTTTGGATCATCATCGGCAACGAGCACTTTAAAACCATTCATTTAGACTCCCCCTCTATCGCTTTCATAGCTGCAAATCACCACCAACAAAGGCGTTGGGAAGTGCTTTTTATTGATTGTATCATATTTGCGCTATGATGCTTTTAAGGTGGTTTATCAAATTTCTTCACAATTTTCGCTTCAAGCAAACCATTCCTGTCCCCCATCTAAGCAAAAAAAGACCAGCCACAAGGGCTGGTTTCATATATATGTTCGTTCAGGGGGGAGGGAGAAAATCTTGATTAAGCGTGAATCATATCCTTCACAATCATAGACTTACGATTCTGTGTCCGTTTCAGAATCAGCGTCTTCTTCAGCACCTTCTTCTTCTGCTACAGCGTCATCTGCTGCATCTTCACTGTCTGCGTCTTCAGCATCTTCAGTTTCTGAATCAGCTGCTGCGTCTTCAGTACCTTCAGCATCTGCATCAGTTGCTGTGTCTTCAGTACCTTCTTCTTCAGTAGCTGCGTCAGTGCCTTCAGTTTCAGCATCTGCTGGTACTTCTGTGTCCGCTTCAGTACCACCTGCAGGCTCTTCGCCACCACTAGAGCAACCTACCAAAAGACCAAATGCAAGTAAAGCTGAAGATAAAGTAATTTTCTTATCCATATTGAAACTTCCTCCTTCAATCCAAACCTAACTTAATTTGTGCTTTTCTATCGAGCACATTTATACTGTACCGCAGAAAGATAACCAATCTATTTTCAAAAAAGATCTTTTTATGAACATTTATGAAAAAAGTGTGTCCATTGCCATTTGAAGAAAAAGCAGTTTATAGGTTGATGACATCGGAAAGATAAATATAGAAACAATTTTTGAATTTACAAGAGGAGGCAACATCCATATGAAGAAATATAGCGTAGTACCAAATAAGGAGGTTAATGGTTGGTTTGTTAAGATAAAGGATATAGCACCGACAGAGCACTATGATACACAGAGCGAAGCGGTTGCAAAAGCAAAAGAGCTAGCTAAAAATAACACACCTAGTCAAATCGATATTCTTAATGAAGAACACAACATTACAGAATCGCTCTATTATAATTGATAACGTTCTATAAGAGTGTAGGCAAAGACGAAGCAACTTTGTCTACGCTATTTTTTAGAAAAAAATTTAAAAATAAAAGAGCACCTTAGCATCTTATACTATCTTATCATATGATGAGTAACAATCGTGACAGTTTTGTTAAAGTTTTGTTGATTATTTCTTTTGTGTAAAAATTAATGATATAATTCGTTTGAAAATTTATTTATTAAGCATCGTAATTGATATCTGAAGGAAAAGGATGATCGTCAAATGAGAAGAAGAAGAAACTTGTCTTTTAAGGAACTAGTTTCAGAAAATAAAGAGTCGCTTTTACTTGATAAAGAAGAGATGGAACGACTGGAAAAGCGTTTAGAAGACAAAGCAGCGAAGTATAATACGAATAAAACGGGATAAAAGCGTCTTGATTCCCAAAGGGGTAATCGACTATAAAACGACTAAATATATTTCGGCTTTTTTCAATGGCTCGTCGAATTTTTCGCAATCGGGAGACAATGAAGACTCTTGCAGAGACAGTGAAAGAGAAGCAGCAAATGAATGGGCAGCCTCCTCTCATTGACTCGGTAAAATATAAGCTCCGTCTTGGGACAGAACTACTCATGGCTTATGTAAAAAAAGAGTATACAGCAGTGCCTGTCAAATCAATGATCGCATTGATTGCAGGTCTTCTCTATTTTGCCATGCCGCTCGATGTCATTCCGGATTTTATTTTGCCGATCGGTTTTTTAGATGATGCAACCGTCCTGTTATTTGTGGCCAGAACCTTTAATAAAGACTTAAAGAAGTTTGAAGCTTGGAAACAGGAGCAAAGTGAACGAATTGAAGATGAGGAAAAGTAACGCAACTCAGCATTCTATCTGAGTTTTTGGCGCTCTAGGTGATCGTCTTCATTTTTTGCTCATTCATTAACTGACAAGCTTTTTCATCAAAGCACCGAATATATCGGTGTTTTTTTGTTATCTAACACCACTTCAACACTTCCCTTAAATATTTGTAAATGTCTCCCTTTTCTTCACTTCTTACCTTACTTTTTTGCTACACTAAATGTATCTTTTTTTAAATAGGAGGTCATTCCGATGAACCAGCCTTTAATTATTGCACACCGAGGTGCTTCTGCTAGTGCACCCGAAAACACTTTGGCTGCTTTTACAAAAGCTGTTGCTGATGGTGCAAATGCAATTGAATTAGATGTTCATTTAACAAAAGACAATGAGCTTGCTGTAATCCACGATGATACAGTTGACCGGACGACAAACGGTACGGGGCTCGTTGGCCAAATGACTCTCGCTGAGCTTCAGGAGTTGGATGCCGGTTCATGGTTTTCAGATGATTTTCAAGGTGAAAAAATCCCTTCTCTCACCGAAGTCTTTGCCGCACTGCCATCTACAGTCGTCGTCAACGTCGAAATTAAAAATGTGCCTTGCTATTATGAAGGCATCGAAGCACGTCTTGCTGAAGTAATCTCAAAAACACAGCGTTGGGAAACGACCGTTGTTTCATCATTTGATCATAACTGCCTCCAGACTTTAGCAGGCATTGCGCCTAACGTAAAGCTCGGCCTTCTTTATGCGATGAATGCTGTTCACCATGATAAGCTTCCGCAAACATTGGACGTGCCCGTATATAGCCTGCACCCGATGTTTAAGGCGATCTCGAAAACGGCAATCAAAGATGCCATGGATGCAGGGTATCAAGTATACCCTTGGACCATTGATGCAACGGATGACTTGTCGTATTTTATTGAAGCAGGCGCATCTGGTCTGATCACGAATGTGCCTGCTAAAGCTTTCTCACTGTTAAACAGCTAGTTTACATGTTTAACATTTGGACATGTCGTGAATACAACTTGTGAAACTTATTTACAGGAGGTATTCATCATGTCTAAGCCATATGTACGTGAATATAAGGATGACAAAGTGTTAGTTGAAGATGTCAAAGACTTAAAAGACCGAGGCGTTCGTGCCGAGGATGTGTACATTCTCGCACATGACGAGGAACGTACCGAACGTGTCGCAGAAAATGCCGATGCCAATACGATTGGCTTGCGTGAACAAGGTCTGACTGATTTTACAAGCAATATTTTCAAGAAAAAAGGCGATGAGCTTCGCAATAAAATGATGGAAATTGGCTTTTCCCAGCAAGAAGCTGAGATGTATGAAGAAAAAATGGATCACGGCTCATTATTTGTCTTCGTAACAGATACTGAAAAAGCGGCTCATTGGTCGCCGCATCAATAAGATCATTTTAAAAGACGGCGGATGTAAAACCCGCCGTCTTCCTATGTTTAAAATGGCATCCACTGTCTTTAATTCCAAGCGTTTGTTCACTTTGCGCCGAAGCCGAATTAGTTAGTTTTGTCGGCAAGTCAAAACGACTTTCTTCAAAGATTAGAGGATGAGTTTGTCGCCTTTTCTTTCCGTTTTTTCTTGCTTATCGATCGTTTAAATGCCGATGCAAGCGCATAAGAATAACAACTGCTTCTTAAGCATAGATTGTTCCTTCACGGTTGATGCTGGTGTAAACTGAGACGACCGCCTTTTTTCAAGCGATGCTCAGCGTTTGTAGAAACGTTAAACAATCGACTCGCTAGGTTGAGATTTCTGACGAAGCACTGCAGTCTTGACATCTGTGAATCTCAATGTCAACCTCTTCTTCAAATGCGCCGACAGGAATGTAAATGCTGATCTCATCGTCTAAGCTCACTTCTCCGCTTGCCCCTCTAAATGACTTGGTCGATTCGCTAACCTATAAAAAAGTACCCAAACTCATTCCTTTATCACAATATATTTATTTAAAAATTCTCTTTGGGCTACCAATATCCTGCTTTTCTAAAAACAAATATAGGCGGTTATATTCAAAATGCTAGCGCCCTTAATGGTCGAATCACGTTACCCTAAACCTAAATCCGTTGACTTTCGAGTATGACACAAACGTCTCTTTCTATGTAAAAAATCGATCTTTGGGTATCCTTTGCCACTGATCTGTGCAACCTCGGATCACTCTTTAAATTTTACCATTCAAGTAGGCTCATAGGATGATAGACCTTCGTCTCAAAATACCAAAAATACACATCCAACCCCTCTCTTTTTCTAAAATTTTGCTATAATATGCTAGGATTTCTTCTACGGAGGCGCTGATTTATGATCTTCCGAAACTTCGTATTTCTAACAATTTTACTATTTTTGCTGATGGGATGTCAGAGTGCTGGTAATGCCATTAATTCTTCGGGAGCAGGTGTATTTATGTTCCCTTTTAATGCCGATACGACAACTCGCGCGGAAGCTGAACAAACAGTAAGCGAATGGGTGGATGAAGCAAATGAGACTGCTGGTATATCTCAAGCAGAGTTGGTTCGAACGGTGGAAACGCCTGAGCAAATTGAAGTTGTGGTCTCTTTTCAGCGTTTTAGCCAATTATCATCCAGTAGCTTCCTCATTCCTCTGATCGATTTTGCGACAGTGTATGAAAATGATAGTAAAGCGCTGCTTTCTCAGACGAAGCAAGCGCCAGAAAACGACTGGACGGTGTTGCACGTTGAACAACTGGGTCTTCAACCTGAAACGCTTTCGGTCGCTGGTCAGGTCATGGCTGTGAATGGTGGTCAGCTACTAAACGAAACAACTGTCACGCTTGATCAACAGCCGACAACGATACTCTTTGCGCCAGACGTCCAATTTTCGTTTTCCCCAGTGTGGATGGGGCTTGGGGCTTCAGCACTAACTGGGCTGCTCTTCTTCTTCATCAGCCGCTTGTGGAAGCGAAGGAGGATTCCTGCATGAAATATAAACACCAACTTGTCTTACTAAGTTGTCTTATTGTGACGGCTTGTACGACGCAAGAGACAGGATCGAAGGACACCTATTTCCAAAAACAGCTAGTCGAAGCTGAACGCGCCCTTCACTCTCTTGATTTTTCACGAGCAGAAACGATCTATCAGGAATTGCTCACCATTGATCCAGAAACGTTGTCATATGCTCAGGGACGGCGAAACGTTGTCGAACGGCGACTGAACGAAACCAACCTGTTAAGCGAACAAATTACAGGTGATATTCAAAACGAATTAAGCGAAAAAGAATTAGAGCAACTAATGGCTTGGAATGAAGCACTGTCTCGTCTAAAAAACGAAGCGCATTCATTGCAGGTCGCTCAAGCGTCACCCAATGTGTCTGAATTGACAGCACTCTATCGTGAGATTGATGAGCTTCGTAAGGAAGCAGCAGAACTTCCGACCGCTTCGTTATTAAAAGGTGTCGAAGATGTCAAAAAAACCGTACATTCTCACGTGCAAACCGCTCTGATCGACCCATTGACAAAAGACATAAAAGCAGCCATGGCTGAAGACCGGCTTCAAGACGCTCATGCATCTTTACAGCAGCTGCAAGATGTCGAAAAGGCATTCCCTGAACTCGCTCGCGCTGCTTATGAAACGCAATGGACTGATTTTGCGATGTATCGAGCTTCCTTCTTGCTTGAACCAGGGACATTTACAAAACAACAGCAAACAATTTTTGAAAATAGCCAGCTTGGCCAAGTTGATTTTCTTGGTGTCGGGCAAACTGCCGATCAACCTTTGTTGTATTTCTCCATTGAAGGACCAATGGCGCGATGGGCGGATAAACTTCCCATAAAAGCTGAAGCCCGTTTGCAAAATGGCTCGTCCGTTGTAAGCACGGAATGGACCACTTATCATACCGACACAAACAAATCGTTGGCAACAGCGACACTTAAAGGGATAAATAACACTGACGACATTCAACAGCTGGATTGGTCGTGGCCGATTAGTGACGCCTCTTTAGAACCTGTCGCTTTAATATCTGGAGCGAATGACGCAAAAAGTCCTGTCGTTCACCGTATGGAAACAGGCAAACATGACTTAAACGCTCAGCTGAACAACGAAGCTTACAGTATTCGGTTTCATTCTTATCAAGCCGATGGCCAAACGCTTACAATCTCGGGAACGATCGATGCAAAACAACATTTAAACGAGACAAAGACCATCTACGTTCATTTGGCAGGTACAGATTTATTCACGCAAAAAAGTCTTCCTCTTTCTGTAGCTGCAGGAACATCAACAGGTTTTTCCGTGTCATTTCCCTTTGACAAAAATCTCTCTGAACACCATAAGCTGTTAAAATGGACCATTGATGACATCAGTACCACATTAAGCTTAAAAGAGGGCCGCTTCGTTTCTTTACCAGAAGAGCCACTTGTCGACCAGCCCTGGCTGTCGAGGACACCTTATCAAAAAATCGATGGCCTGGATGAGAAACAAGGGCGCTTTCTAACCGATGTGAACGGTACCGTGTGGGGCAATGCGATTGCGGTAAGTACGAACACACCCGAAACAATACCTACATTCGATGTCATTGCTTCACCAAATCAACGCGTTTGGAAGGGACAAGTCATCGTCGACGAAACGACAGCGGGTAAAGGCTACGGTACAAGCCTCGTTACCTTTACTATCAATGGTGAAATCGTGAGACAAATTAAACTCGATGATCTGATCCAATCAGGCCAGTTCAATGTTCCGCTCACAAACGAACATCAAATACGTGTGACAGTAGAGCAGGAGAACGGGACCCAAGGATACCAGCAAATCCTGTTTACAGACAGTCTTCTTACTGAGAACACAACCGGCGAGGAGGGATAACGGTATGTCTGACAACAAATCTGGTCAAAAGCAGAAAAACGCTTCTGGTGACCCTACCGTTCTTCTTTCTGGTACAGCACACGACCAAGGTGACCGTCCAACCGAACTTCTTCATCATGAAAATGAGAAGTGGGGGCCTTCCGCTCAAAGCACACCACTGAAAGCCGCTGACGACACAGATCAACATTCAGACCGTCATGAAGTCACCTTTGATGACACGGTCCTGCTGGCAGACGACGATGACATCACTTTGATCGAAGATGTCGAGCCAGGAGATATCATTCACGAACGGTATATCATTCATGATGTTCTAGGACAAGGCGGTATGGGAAAGGTCTTTCTTGCGCAAGATTCGCTTAACGAGGACGCTTGGTATGCGATCAAGCAGTCGTCCATGCACCCCGTATTTTATCGTTCGTTTATCGATGAAGCGAAGATGCTGATGCGTCTTGAACACGAAAACCTGCCGCAAATGGTCGACTTTTTTTCAGACGAATCGATGCAAAAAGCGTGGCTCGTCATGGAGTATATTGAAGGACAAACATTGTACGAGCGGTTCGAAGCAGCTGGGCGACAAATGGAGGAGGACGACATCGTTCGGATCGCTCTCCAG
This sequence comes from Litoribacterium kuwaitense, assembly GCF_011058155.1. Classification (NCBI taxonomy): domain Bacteria; kingdom Bacillati; phylum Bacillota; class Bacilli; order Caryophanales; family Bacillaceae; genus Litoribacterium; species Litoribacterium kuwaitense. The sequence goes on from NZ_JAALFC010000005.1 coordinate 140,547, forward strand.
CTCTGTCACGTGCTTGATTATCTCCACCATTCAAACGGAGAACCGATTATTTATCGTGATCTAAAGCCTGGTAACATCATGATCGATCCACAAGGACTGATCAAACTGATTGACTTTGGCATTGCGCGTGAATACAAAGCGGGACAAACACAGGATACTGTCCAAATTGGTACGGTCGGGTTTGCGGCGCCTGAACAATTCGAAGATAAACAGACAGATGAAAGAACAGACCTTTTCTCCCTTGGTGCGGTCATGTATTACCTCGCCACCGGTGGGAAGTACGTCTATGCCAATACGAGACAAACCAATCTATTAAGCGGGTTCGGCTCCCCTGAGCTTGAAAGCATCGTGAATCGGCTCGTGCGGATGAACCCCGCTGAACGGTATCGTAGCGCAAAAGACGTGCAAAACGACCTCTTTCTATTACATGGAGATCAAGGCACAACCCTGCTTGACGGGTCTAAACGTGCTGGTGTAAAAGCAGCACTCACGACCAATATGAACGTGACAAGCGTTCTTCTAGCCCTTTGCTCTTTTATTGCAGCCTTCGGTTTGGCCGCCTTATTCGCTTTTGGAATTGACGGCTCGACGATTAGAGATAGCTTCGGCCTCTCCCTCTTACAAAGCCTGTCGTTCGAGGGACAGACCACAGAGCTCTCCCATCAATTGATGACCGCTTGGTCGTTCAGCGTCTGGGAGGCACTCACTTGGCTGCATGGCGGTGCACTGGAGTTTTCTATCATTGGCGAGCAAACGCATACAAAGTTATCTTTTTCCATTCAGGTGATTTCTCTATTATTTTTGCAAGTGTGTGTACTGTTTACTTTGGCGCGGCTCGCCTATCGCTGGATGAGACGGCAAGGTCCAATGTTTTTAGCGCAAAAATGGCCCTTACTTCTATTATCTAGTATTTTGTACAGTCTACTCATCACCGTATATGCGTCGCTTTTTCACCCGACGTGGCAATATCGCGGTGACGAACTAGCGCTTAATCTGTCTGCATCAACCCCGGCTGTGGCCTTTTTTATGAAGAGTTTTCTTTTGGCCGTTGTCGCGCAAGGCTTTGGCATGCAAATTCATCGAGACATCCACTGGCCGGTCTGGTTTCACGCAATGCTCCGCAGTCTGCGTATCATTGGCCTTGGAATGATCGCCATCATGACAGGAATGATCGTACAGTACAGCTTAACTTCTTCTGTAAGCCACTATCATTCTGCCGTCGTGACTTGGGGAGAAATGTGGAGCCGGTCAGGCACCGATGTATGGTATTTTCTCCTCTGGCCAAATGTTCTGTTCCAACAAGTGTTTTACAGCCTGGGCGCCTCATTTCAAGCTTACGGAGAGCCGATCATTCATTGGCTCGGAGCAGCGTCTCCTTTTTCAGCCCATATCCTTTTAGGCATCTCTGCTGAAGCGCCGTCTTCCTGGATCACTGATATGACAATAGTGGTACAGCAAGCATGGCCACCATACGCCTTTTTAGCAGTGTCGCTCTTTTCTTTTTTTCAAATGCGCCATTTGCCAGCGCGGTTTCTTATAAGGATCGTCGGTGTATTGACCGTCGCCAGTGCTGGCATCGCCACGATGACGAGCCTGTCAGGGTACTCGGATGACGCAGACCTTTTCCTTGGTACGTCTCCATTGATGACCGGAATGGCGGTGTTCATCGTTTCAAGCGTGTTTTTAACAATCGTACATTGGCTCAGGAAATCGCAGCAGTCGTCCGTCGTTTAAAAAGAAAAGTGTTGTCCAAACGCAATGAATTTGCTGGACAACACTTTTTGTCGTTATCAATGAATGACAACCTCTTCCTCGGGTCACTTTTAGCTGATTGACTCCATTCGATGAAAAAGGATACATGGTACGCGGAATTTTCTTAAACGGCAATGATTCTAAATGAACTTTAGCAGCCCCAGGTGTATCTGCCTCATAAATGAGTCTTGTAAACCGTTGATATGCTGCTCGAAACGACGTGCACGCCTTATCAACAATGAGCTTGTAAAGGGTTGGTTCTATACCACAAGCTCGATAAAGCTGAGGATCACCATTTCCAAAAATATGATGAGAGACAAGTAAATCAATATAACCGATTTGTAGCACAGCGCTTAATCCGTTATGATTGACGATTCCTCGCCCAGCAGGTCCCTCTTGTATAAACGTCCCATCATGTAAAGATTTAACGTACGCCTCTACCTCAATCGTTTCATTCATTTGGTACAGTCATTGAAATTTATCTAAAAAGGGCCTATATTGGCGTTCAACTCAGATCGGTGATTCGGAATTTGTTCAATTGTTTCCCCTCTAAGTTTATAAAGTACAGAGAATCCAAGAAGCATATTTTCTTGATCCATTTACCCATCTATAATTAGAGAAAATGAAATTTGGCTCCAAACCCACTCCTTAAAAATGCGATCAACATATTTTTCGATCTCAAGGTCATCCATATCATCAGTGATTCGCATTTGCTCAAAAGTGAAAGTTTCCGTTACTCTTGTATCGTGCAAACCACATGAGAAAGTCACTTTTTTTTCTTCCATTACCCTACTCCTTTTACGTGCAAGTATAACCCTTATACTAAAAAAAGCATCGTTTATGGCAGTCAAGGCCAAACGATACTTTTTCATATGGCTATTATATTTTATATTAGGTAATAAGAATGAATCCACAGTTCCAACACCAGGACATACTATTTCAGTATGAGGTGTTTCACGATCAGTCATAATTCTAAAGCATACACTCGCAACTGACCCTCTACACTTGGTATCCACGTGTACTCGTTTTCTTCTTGTGTACCCCTCCGACAGTATATACAAATGTTTGAGTATCTAAGTATCCCCAAACCCTGCCCGATGTGATGATCTCAACACTAGGATTGGGCTGGCCCTTCAAATGACCATAGGATTTCATTAGAGTACGTGTTATGTCCAATTTGGAGCTTTCCACCTTCTTGCGAATCATAACGAAACAATAGCTGCCCTTCTTTTGAATCGCCTGGCTGAATTTAACCTTCTGGAACTGGTACTTCATTATAACCGTGTAGATTTTCTGCACGTAGTTCTGTTCTATTGCTAAGCATCCAAGCAGCAGCAATATCTTCAACCATTAACGAATCAGGTGATGTGTTTTCAAAGGTCACATCTGCGACGGCTAAAATAAGATCTTCAGGGAGTGTTTCACCATCAACATTTTCTTGAAACTCAACATTAGACACAGTCACTTTGTAAGAACCTATTGTCGACTGAATTTCACCCGTCTCCCCGAGCTCTAGCTCCAGTCGCCCTTCCCCTACGACTGGCTCTGAAGAACCTTGATCGTCTGCTTCGGATTCTCCGTTGCCTTTAGCTGTTTCTGCTTCATTGTCCTCTGCTGGACCTGTCTCAACCTCTCCAGCGGCTTCTTCCGTGTCAGCGTCGTCTGTCGGTTCTTCCGCTGGTTCGTTCCCACCGTTACAGGCAGATAAAATGCTGATCAGTAAGATAAAGGGGAGAAGCAGTTTAAACCGAGTATTTTTCAATGTTTTTTCACCTCTTGCATTGATTCATAGTCTACTAAGAATACATAAAATACTGCTGTTCCTACTAAGATTGGCCTGGACCTTCGAATGACCAAACGAGTTCATTCGAATAGGTACTGTCACCGATTTGTAATTTGCCGCCGCCCTGAGAATCATAGTGGAATAATAGCTGCCCTTCGAATGTATCACCTGGCTGGATCTCACCTTCTGGAACTGGCACTTCATTATAGCCATAAAGATTCTCTGTACTTAATTCCGTTTCATCACTGTAAACCCATGCATCGGCAATATCTTCAACCATTAACGAATCAGATGATGTATTTTCAAAGGTCACATCTGCCACAGCAAAAACAAGTCCCTCTGGCTGTGTTTCTTCATCGACAGTGTCTGTAAACTCAACATTAGACACAGTCACTTTATAAGAACCTATTGTCGACTGGATTTCACCCGTCTCCCCGAGCTCTAGCTCCAGTCGCCCTTCCCCTACGACTGGCTCTGAAGAACCTTGATCGTCTGCTTCGGATTCTCCGTTGACTTTAGATGTTTCTGCTTCATTGTCCTCTGCTGGATCTGTCTCAACCTCTCCAGCGGCTTCTTCCGTGTCAGCGTCGTCTGTCGGTTCGTTTCCCCCATTACAGGCAGATAAAATGCTGATCAGAAATATAAAGGGGAGAAGCAGTCGAAACCGATTATTTTTCAAAATTTTTTCACCTCTTGCATTGATACGTTAGTTATACTAAGTATGATTAATTTTCCTGCAAACGTACTACGACTCATTGTTTAATGCTGGCAGTTCAAAATTCCATTTTAAAACATTTGAGTAAGCATTGCTTCCTAGTTCAATCTGATAGGCTGATCCATCTGCAACAACAAAAGAGAGTTGACCAGACATTGTTTCTCCTGGGGGAATTTCACCCTCGAAATTGTTGATTTCTTCAAAATATGATCTTTTCTCAAGCGAAGTCCCTGTCTCTTTATTGTTGATAAACGCACGGGATAATTCAACTGCATCAAGTGGATCATTTGAGGTGTTTTTTATACTCACTTCGGCAACAACATACGTTCCACCTTCAGGAGGAGCTTCTCCATCAATTCGATCCGGACTACTTACTTCACTGACGGTTACATCATATGTTCCCAATGTTGAATGGATTTCACCTGTTTCCCCGAGCTCTAGTTCTTCTTCTCCTTCACCGTAGGTTAGTTCTCCTGAACCTTCTTCAGTTTCGTCATTATCTTCCGTACTGTCTTCAGATGGTTCTGGTTCATTGTCCTCTGCTGGATCTGTCTCAATCTCTCCAGCGGCTTCTTCCGTGTCAGGGTCTTCTGTCGGTTCTTCTGCTGGTTCGTTTCCTCCGTTACAGGCAGATAAAACCAATACTGCTGAAAAAGCTGTTCCGATGAAAACTTTTTTCCAATGAATGTGTTTTGCAATTGTCATTGTGGTGTTCACTCCTTCGTTTTTGAGAACCATTGCTTCCAAAATGGTTTGTTTTTAACAGGCCTTGCTGGCCTTAGTAACACGACTGTCGCATTGTCATTCGTGTTTCTTTCCTCTGCTTGACGGATCAGTCTGCGACTCGCTTCCTGTAAGTCTTCATATACTTGGCTAAATCGCATCAGTTCTTCAATCTCGCTATCTGGAAATTGCGTATAAAAACCATCGCTGCATAAAAGAAAGATTTGGTGATCTTGAATATCGCCTTGCCGGTAGTAGGTTTGGCAGCCATATTCAATGCCTAGGCAGGCCAAGAGCACGTTTCGCTTCGGGTGCAGTCGTGCTTCTTCTTTTGACAAACGACCTTCCTTCATTTGCTTTGCTACCCACGAATGATCCTCTGTCATCTGCTGTACTTTAGGCTTTTTCTTGGAAAGGGGCACCGTTGTATCTCCACGATCGATTTCATCAGATGGCCCAAAGCCGTCATTTGACAGGCGATAGATTCGACTATCCCCAATATGACGAACGATAAATTGGTCTTGATGTAAAAACAGAACTGATGCCGTACTCCCCGCCTTTAACCCCTCGGCACTCCAATCTAGCAATATTTCATTTAACTGTTGCAGTGTTTGGTCTAAGCTCCTGCTGATATGCTCGTATGGCTTATTGAGTTCCAATAAAGCAGGTGCTTCCTCCTGCGCCCAAGTATCCAACACTTGAACGACAAGTCGACTGGCATCGTCTCCTGCACGATAACCGCCCATGCCGTCTGCAACAACGGCGAGTGTGTAGGGGGTATTCCCAGAACGGTGATACGTTTTAGCAAACCCATGGTCTTCGTTTATTTTTTTATTGGGTCCTTCTACGGACGTCACACCGACGTCCCACGCTTTGATTTTCATTCACCTGCATCCTGTTCAAAAATATACTGGATCTTGGCAAAGCCGATGACATCTTTAGTGTGGAGACCATACATTTTGTAAGGCACCATTTTTCTCCATTTAAAAACGTGCCATTCAAAGAGCCAAGATCTTTGACACCGTATTCGTTATCGACTCGAATGATTTCAAAGTGGGCTCTGGAGACGCCTTCTGTTTGTTCAACGATGTCCGCAGAATCCTCACTCCGCCCCACCACAACGTTCGCCGCTTCGATAAGAATGTTGTCTTTCTGTCCATCTTTTTCCTTTGTCAAGTATGCTGGCGGTGCTTTCGTCTGTATCGCATCGCGGTTGTCGTCTCCGAGCAAGGTCGTCTGATCAGGCTTTTTCTGAAGAAGCGTTGTATGCTGATTGAGCGCTTCATAATGTTGGGCTTCTTTTCTTGCACCAACCGCCTGAAAGGAATCTTCTTGTTCATCGCTTTCTTCTTTTGCTGTAGTATCTCTAGACTCACTTTGGGCAGGACGATGCGTTTGTGGCGTTGGCGCTGGAGCAGCGTGCGTTTGTTTTTTTCTTGGCTGTGGCCGTGCTGTTTTTGACATCGGCTGTGGTGGCTGTTCAGACGCTTCCTTTTGTCCAGGAGATAACAAATCAGAAATTGGCCGGCCCAGGCGCCACACTTTTGCATATATGCCCATCCCTGACAAAACAATCATGATGATGCCGAGGCTGATATAAAGCTGGCCTTCACTTGGGTTATCAAGATACATTTTAAATGCTAAAGCACTGACAAAAAAAGCGATGACACCCATGACCGTTTTCTCTCGCTGTGTAAGCTTAGGTAACGGCTCGGCGGCTGCTTTTTTAACGTTTCCTTTCGACGCTTGTTTTGCCTGAGACGTTTTGTGTTGCCCTGCTTGAGGCCGGGGTGTTTTCGCAATCGGCGGCGGTGATTGAGGCGGCCGTTTGACTTTTGACATTTTTTTGACCGTCTTTGGCGGCTCAGGCTCTTCTTTAACTGCAGGCTCTTCCGCTTGTTGCACCTCTTCAAGATTGATCTGATTCTCTGATGTGGAATCCCGCTTTAACGGCTGTTCAACGAGCGCATGCAACGTTTCTTTTAGCTCTTTCATACTGAAGGCAGGCTCACTGAGCTGCTGCAAAATTTGCTGATACCCACTGCCGTGCATTTCTTGCACCCGTCCGACAAGCGTTGTCGCCAAAGTCTTTAATTTCTCATGCAAGGGCAGGGTCTCAGGCCGTTTTTTCATTGGCACATAGATGAGGTGAATATCAAATAGCTCTTTGCCGATAAAAATAAACTGCTCATCCAATATGTAGTTGTGTTCTTTTAACATGTACTCTTTACTCGCTTCAAGCGTTTTTACGATGAGAAGCAGGAATTGGAACATATCTTTCATCGTAATGGTCTGCTCTTTTAAATATGTATGGAGCGGCTGTTTCGATGTAATGTCGTACAAAAAACGCACAGTAAAGTCCATTTCCTCCACATGCATATGGGCAACGTAAGGAATTTGATTGGCGCGCAGCATGTTCAATTCCACTTGGGCTAATTCATCACTATGGATCGGTGCTTCATCCTTCGTCAATACGAGATAATGACCATTTTCATCAATGACATCATATTGATACCCTTCAACGTGTACTTTCATAAATTGCCTCCTCTCAAAAAGCAATATATCCTAAAGCAAAAGTCAAAACGGCAGCAGGTGCGACAGCGTACATAAAGGGAAAACGAACTTGGGTTCTTCCGCTCGCTGTCTCACGTTCGACGATGCCGGGTACTTTCGTTTGGATACTTGACCATTGTCCTTTTCCAGCCCACCTCAACAACATGACAAGAAGTCCAATGAGTCCTGATAAAATAACGGCATAGATTAATAGAGTGAGGACGAAGCTTGCCCCACCAATTGTTCCTACAGCGGCAAACAGTTTTACATCCCCCGCTCCTAATGCTTTAAATACATATAGAAAAAGCGTCGGTAGCAGACCAGCGATAAAACCAATCACTGCAAAAGTGAGTCCATCCACCCCATACAAACCGTGATAGAGCAAACCGACGATCAACCCGACAACCACTAAAGCATTGGGAATTTTGGAAGAGCGAATATCGGTATAGAAGGCGATGATTAACAATAGAATGATGCCTATTTCATACATTTCCACGTGATGCCCTCCTTAAGCGCCAGTCCATACTCGTTCAAAGCCTTTTTTTCTTAATAAAATGTTTTCTTCTACAAAAGGAAGAGGCAAAGGAAGTTCATACGTCACCTCAATCGAGAGATACGAATCGGCGCCGCCATTCAGCCCTGGGACATCAACCTTTACTTCCTTGATGCCTTCAAACGGCATCACACCATCGTCAAGATAATGCTTCACGAGTGCTTTTGCAGGGCCCTCTGCACCACTTTCGACGAAGCTTTGAAAATCAAAGCCAGCGACGACGTCGCTGAGCGCCTTTTTCCCCATGTCCGTCATCATAGCATTCACGTCGAACTGATTCGTTTCCGGATTATAATAGTCTTCAATGTTTTGCAGTTCACCACTAATCGCTCCACTCGCTCCACCGGCGATTTTTTGGACTGGATAAATATGAGTGGCCACCTGCTTTGTCCCTTCAGACACTGCATGCTGAAGTGCAGCCTCAGCCGCTGCAATTTTGATGATACCAACGAGAAACAGTAAAAACATCAGGAATAAAGGAACGACAATCGACGCTTCAAGCGAAATGCTCCCTTCTTTATTGGACAAAAACCGTCTCATGCCATCCCCTCCTTAATACGAAAAGACTGCTTCTTTCTTTATCGTTAACTCGTCATCATTGACTTTCCCTGGCAAGACACCGGCTGTATTCAAAAGCTGAGCGACACCTGGCAGGAACCAAAGCTTTACGCTAACTTCAGCCTCGCCTGTAATGTACGTCGGCCGTTGCGTTAAATCCGACGATGTCTTGTCGTCAAGCATCGCTTTGATCCGGTTTAGCTTCTCCTCCTTATTCATCGTTAAGAGTAAGAATAAGCGGAGGTAGTCGTTGTAGTTAAAGAATATCCCTTTAGTTAATTCATTAGAGATTAAAGGAACAGAATTCCTCTCAACAGCATCAACACTGGTTAAGGCATTTACATCACCTATAGCCTTTTCTAAAGCATAACTAATTGCAATAATAGCAACCACGACCGGATGGCTACCAGCGCGTACTGATTTTTGGTTAAAAGCATCAATCAACCGCAACGCAAAGCGGATTAAAAACAAGTCGCGGATCATCGCGGCGTAATTGGCTCCTGAGACGTGGTGACCGTAGATGATGTATTCGATCTCTTTGTTTTCCAGCAAATAACTGTTTGGATCTTTTATGTCATAGGGAGCTGTACTGACAAAACGGGTCATGATATATTCGTTCACATACAGCTCGTCGCGGGCGGAAGTCAGCAATTGTGACAGCTTATTGATGATAGTATCCATGAAGTCCATCATCTCACCTGCTTTTTTAAGGCTTCCGTCTACCTCTACATCTTCTTCGACGGCGTTGTTGTATGCCCCATACTTTTGCATGGCTTGTAGGAGGCTTTCGTAGGCTCCGGCATCCGCTACGGCAGATTCGGCAAGCTGCATCGCTTTTTCTAGCTCCTTGTTTGCGTTGTCAGCATTTTGATCGGCTTCTTCTTGAGCCTTGTCTTCATCTCCGCCGCGTTTACGCCAATCCCCTTGAATGTAATCATGGGCATCTTCAATGTTTTCGTATTGCCCAGTTGCTGTTTGTGACAGTTGATCGCTCTTGAGATTCGATTGGCCGGCATTTTCAAGCTTCTCTATGCTTGTAAAATGCTTTTTGTATGCGCTCAAGTCCGTGTTCAAGGTGTCTGATTTTTCGATGGCAGCGTCAATCTTTTCCTCGAGTGTCGACAGTTCATCGGTGTAGAGAACGTCTTCGATGTTTTGCCCTTCAATTTCCTGTTCCGCGTCATTCAATTGATCACTCGGCGCATTTTCGCCCCGGTGGTCGCGCACATTTTCGTACGCAGCCGCATTTTCATTTTTATGCTCGTTAATCGTCGTTTCGATTTTCTGATTGAGTTCTACCGTTTCACCAGCCAAGGTTTTGATCTCTGCCAACAACTGACGAATGTCTTCCTGCCGCGATGATAAATCGTTGACGAGGTTCTTACTCGAGCGGTAATACTTTTCGGCTTCTTTTTTACCGTCTTTTTCTTCATCGCCGCTTTCCTCGCCGCCTTCTCCACTTTCTTCTTCCTTCTCTTCCTCAGCTTTAAGGGCGTCTTTAAATTCGTCGTAGTACTCCGGGATTCCAGGAAGGGTTTTAATATTTGTGAATGTATTCCCTGAACCGTCTGTCATCCCTGTGTTCTGTGCAGCGGCTAGATCTTTTGCTTCTTTTAATTTGTCTTGTATCTCTTGCAGTTTATTTTCCCGGTCGTCATAGTCGTCCGCAATCTTTTCAGAGATATCGATAAAGTTCGAAGCATCCTCAGCTGCGTCTGCGACAATCGTAAATTTATCGATAATCGACAAGGTAAACTCGATCGGCGCACGGTATTTCATTTCTTCTAAAATTTGCCTTTCAAAAATATCATTATTCGCAAGTTCGCGATTGTCTCCAAGGTCAACGGTGGCCCTGTCCAACTTAGGAGACACGAGTTTAAATATTCCGTCGCCTGCAACGGTTTCACCGAGATTTTCTTGAACGACTTTTTCGAAGATTGCTTGTGCCGATTCGTCCCCTTCTTGATAACTGTACATCCCAAAGCCTTGCAAGCCGCCATCATATGAAGAGGCGACGGAACGAACGCCTGTTTTGACAGCATTTTCAGCGACTTGGTCCGCGACCATAATGCGCGCGTAATCGATCAACACCGCGTGAAACACGAACACAATCAGGATGATCACCAGCAGGAAAATGGTGACCGACCCACGTTCACGATCATGAGAAGGATGTCGAAACATTGAGCCACCTCCTTGCTGGCTTTTTACATTTTCTTCATTTACGCTTCATAAGGCTTTTCGCTCGTTCAAGTGATATGTTGCTGTTTTGGCTGATGTGCGAAGCAATCCGCTGAGCGTACGTCGCCATTAAATCAGACGTGCGCATAAATTCCACCGGATCGGTAATTGTGGCGCTCGCCTCTGCCTGTAAATTGCCATCTAGCAAGTTCCCTAGAAGCTCAGGCATCCGTAACGTTTTTTCCAGCTTAACCGTCACCTTTTTCTCATAGAGGTGGTTGCTGTATTCGACCGTTCCCGTCGTACCGTCACGAAAAACAGTTGTTGCGTGCTTCCCGAGTTTTTGTTCGATGAGTCCGCCACCTGATTGGCCAATTTGAATGGACGTTTGTGCGCCCCCGTCTCCAAAGGCATCAAACAACAGTTCGAGCACTTGGTCGCTCGTCAGCCGCCAATATAAGCCGTCCCGCTCACCGATATCAAAAGCGCCAGTCTCCGGATGCTTATTGCTGTTGTCCCACACGTACGCGACACGCTCAGCAGCCACCGAGGCGCGCTGATACAAGACGACGCGTTCGTATACATAGAGTGACAGAATCAGCATCGCGATGACTGAAAGAAAAATAATCGGGAAGACGAGCGAGGCTTCAAGCGTAAAACTCCCTTTTTCGTCTTTGAGAAATGACTTATTTTTGTGCAGTTCATAGCGCATCGTCATCATTCCTTAGTCAGATTGATTACTCTCCTCCCCCATCAATGATCTCATCAATTTGATTGCTATTTGAATTCATAATGTCTTTTACCCAAGTTTCAATATTATTTTTAAAGAGGATCGCTACCGCGATCAACACCGCAATAATCAACAAAATTTCTAACGTCCCGAGCCCTTCTTCGTCATTCCAAAACGCTTTACATTGCTCCCAGAACAAGTTCATCTAAATTCCTCCTTAAAATTCACATCATTTGCAAGGCGGGATAGGCGACGACGACTAAAATGGCCACAAAGATAAAAATCATTGGGAAAACAAGCTTAGACGAGGCTTGCTCGCCTCTCGTACGCGCGATCGCCTTCCGCTTTTCCCACAGCTCGCGTGACAGCTCGCGCAAGGCAACGACAAATTCACTGCCTCCGCGACGATAGTTGAGAAGCACGGTCGTCGTGAACACCGACACCTCTTGAATCGCACAGTTTTTACTAAATTGCTCGAGCGCCTGGTTAAAAGGCTCGTTGTTGCGCAGACGGGTCACTGTATCGTGTAATTCCTTATACAGCGCATTGTCTTTATTCTGGTTACGGTCAATACAATGAATCATCGCTTTTTGCACGGTTTCCCCGGCATTGACGAGAAGCGTCAGCTTATTGACAAACTCCGGCAGTGCTAGCACGATTTCCTCTTCCCTTTTTTTAATACGGTCACTAATCCGCCGAATCATTAGCGGTGGTACGATGACGGCCATGAAGAATCCGAGGAAGAAAAGGGCATTGTCACCCTCGTTCACAGCGGCCAACAATGTGAAAATGAAGAGCACTGCCAACGAAAAGGACAACAGCTGCGCAAGCGTCATTCGTGTATAATCAAGCGCTGTCCGATTGCCATACAACCGAATAATTTTTTGGTGGAGCTGCGTAATTTGATGAGGAAAACGCTCCATGACTTTCATTTTTTCAATGATGAATAACGAAATCGGCGCTAAAAATACGAGTTGAAACTCTTTTTCATATTGCTTAACAAATGGACCAAACGCTTTTTTTGCCTTTCCTTGACATAAGAGAAAAAATAACAGCATGATCAGTACGATCCCTAAATAGATATACATATGTTTACACCTTAATATTCATGATTTTCTGTGAGAGCCAAAAACTGAAGATCAAGACTCCGATCGCTAACGTCATCACAAAAGGACCGGTGCCAGGAAATTGGTATAAAGGTGCCATGTAGTCAGGTGAGCTTAAGGCCAAAGCCGAAATCATGACGAAGGGCGCAATATTTAAGATGCGTGACTCCAAACGTTTTTGCGACACGACGACAGAGATCTCTTGCTGAATATCGAGCTTGTCACCGATAATGGTCGATGTTCGCCGTACCACCTCGACGAGATCGCCGCCATTGCGCTTACACGTCGAAATGACATCGGAAAAATTTTGAATATCCTCTATATCCGAGCGGACCGCAAAGTTTTCAACCGCACGCTCGATCGGCTCTCCGTTTTCGACCTTCCGATTGATGAGCTCAAACTCCTGAATAATGTACGTGCGCTCATCCGGATAAAGCAGCTTCAAATCAAGGGCGACTTCGCGGAAGGCATTTTCTAATGATTTACCCGCAGCTAATGACGACGACAATGAATACAGCGCCTGCTTAAATTGCAAGCTTAGTTCATTCTTTCGTTGCTCAATCAATTGCCGGATACGAAACCGTGGTGCGAAGAGCGCGAATAAGGATAACAGAAGCGACACAATGATATTCTGATAGAACACAATGCCGATTAATAAGAGAACCGCTGCGACGGCGAGGACCGCTGTGAGCCATTCAACTCTTGAAAGCTGATAATCGCCGTAATATGTTTCATACTGGGCAAATACCCCACTGCTTGCCGGCGGTTTTGCTTTCGCACCTTTATCCTTTTTCTTCCGTTTATTTTTGTCCTGTTCGTTATCGTTCTCTTTCACCGCCTTATTCTTTCCCCGGCGGTCTGAGAGGAGGAATAAGAGCATTAACACAACGCCTACTGCTAGAGCGATCCAAATGAGTTCCATCGCGATCCCTCCTTTACGATATCATCGTAGTGATATCTGGAACCTCTAACCCAGCAGCCTTTAAGCGGAAGGTTTGCTCGAGGGCGTGACCAGTCGGTTGGAGACTGCCGATGATTACTCCTTCATCGGTTTCACGCTCTTCGACAAATTCAAAGAGCGGTCTGAGCACATAGTCACCGTTTTCCACGCCAATCATTTCGCTAATTGAGACGACCTTTCGCGACTTGTCTCGTAAGCGTGTGAGGTGAACCATAATATTAATGGCTGAAGCAATTTGCTGACGAATCACTTCAACTGGCAGCTGTGCCGCCGACAACACCATCGTTTCAAGCCGGCTGAGCATATCACGCGTTGAGTTGGCGTGTCCTGTCGACAACGATCCGTCATGACCTGTATTCATTGCCTGTAACATATCCAACGCTTCTGCGCCACGTACCTCGCCGACAATGATCCGGTTAGGGCGCATCCTGAGCGACGTACGAATTAAATCACGAATCGTCACTTCCCCTTTGCCCTCCGTATTGGCATTGCGCGTCTCTAAAGCGACAAGATTGGGAACGTTGCGAATTTGCAGTTCAGCAGAATCTTCAATCGTAATGATCCGCTCATCTTTAGGAATAAAATTGGATAATACATTCAAAAATGTCGTTTTCCCTGACCCAGTACCGCCAGACACGAAAACATTGTATTTGGCTTTAACGAGGCTTTCGAGAAATGAGGCGACTGGTGCTGTAATCGCCTTCCACTTAATCAGATCGTCAACACTAATCGGCTTCTCAGGAAATTTCCGAATGGTCATCGTCGGGCCTCTCAAGGCGATCGGTGGCAAAACGACATTGACCCGCGAGCCGTCCTCTAAACGAGCATCGACAATCGGTGATGATTCATTGACAATCCGATTGACCCGAGACACAATGCTTTGAATAATATCTTCAAGCTTTGCGCGTGAAGGGAATTGGATGTCCGTCCGAATCACTTCGCCGGCCCGCTCGATAAACACTTCGTCATGGCTATTCACCATAATCTCAGTGACTGTCTTATCATCTAATAGAGGCTGCAACGCGTCTAAACCTCGAAACGATGAAAACACCGCATCGATGAGCTGTTGTTTTTCTGAAGCTGTTAACCGCTTTTCTTTTGAATAGGCAAAAATAATTTCTTCAATTTTTGCCTCAAGCTCTTCATCCGATGTCGAGGCAGATAAATCGAGCTCATCCATCACTTCATTTTTCAATTCTTTAATTAACGCTAAATCGTTCATACAGTCTCCACCGTATCTTTGCTGCGCTTCGTCGTCATTAAGGAAAATAGTTCTCGTACTTGTTCCATGTATAAGGCTGAGTGATAGAGCTGATGAGCATCGGTGACCGTTTTCCAATCAGGAACATACGGAAGACGTGATTGAATATCAAAACCGTAAGACGAGAAGATTTCTTCTTCGTCACCGAGAAATTTATTTAAAATAAAGCCAATCCGTTGCTCGATGTGCGCTCCACTCGCATATTTCTCCAGGCTTTCGAGGTAGATCCTTGTTTTTTCATAACTTCTCAAGTCATCCGTCAGGAGCTGCAACACATAATGGCTTTTTTTCAACGCACCGATCATTCGCGGCTGTAAAGACGAATCGCCATCAATGACGACAAAATCAAACGCTTCTGTTTTGTCCGCTGCTGAGATTAACGCCTGCGCGTCCTGATCTGATAGTTCTTGAATATCAGAACCTTCAGCCGGCAAGTTGAGAAAGTGCACGTTTGTCGCTTCGTCCTGGACGATATATTCCATATACTGCTCTTCTAATAGATCTGGCTTCGCTTTGGCATAATACAGTAGCGGTGAGGAATCCATATCCTTCGAGCTTCGAAAGAAGAGGTGCGTTGAATGGTATTCCTCTAAGCTGATGTACAAGACATTGTATTGTTGTGAAGCCATCGTTGCGGCGAGAAGCACCGATAAGGTCGTTTTTCCAGCCCCACCGCTTGCTGACGTAACTGTAAGTACTTGTGTTGTTTCGTTACTCGCCATTGAACCTGCAATTGGCCGGTTTAATGCATAATAATGATTGGTCAATTTTCGTAACATTTGCGGAAGAGGCTGATATTTAAAAACAGCACCTTCCTCCGGTTGGTCAGAAAGAACAGCATGATACCGAATATGTTTCTCAAGAAGCTCTTCGTCCAGTGTCATCTCTTGTGATGACAATACGAGATCCGTTTTTGTCCGGCTTCGTAAAAATTCGTCCAAGCTTTCGGTAGTCGAAAACATTTTTACATCATATCGTTGATCATCCTCTGAAGATCGAAAGAATTGTGCCAGAGATTGCAAATACTCCTGATCGGTGTCTGCAATGGCTAATGTTAAACTTCGCTTCACTTCCATACGATTCTCTCCCTTAACCCCTCAAATCTTATAGCTTCATAAAGCCTCCAACTACAAAAATGATGCCGATAACAGCGAGGGTTAATGCGATACGTTGACATTGGACCTGACTCAAAGGATTCCACCATCCTTACTGATAATCATTCAACATTGTATCGAACGATTTCCAGTTTTTCACGTTTTAATTTTATGTCCTTTATGACAAAAAAGGGACTAATGTCTTTCTCTATGTTACATTTACGTGTCGAACGATCATGTTTTTCCAATTTTTAGTTGTTCATTTCTACTAATGAACTACCCATTATTTACCTTAACAAACCCATCCAATACAAAAATGAGAATATATACCTAATACAAAATGTTTCTAAAACACTCAAATGTCTTTAACCTTTTAACGTAGATATACTGTACATTGGTGGCATATCTATAGATTACACAACATGTCATTCACAAAAGAACAATTTACTTTTGGCAATACTCATCATGTTGTTATTGAGCACATAGCTTCCTTGCACACCTTGATTGAAACTGTCTGCCAAGCGAACTTCGTCCTACATCAAAAAAAGTGTAGACAAAGTCAAAGCTGACTTCACCTACACTCTTCGTATCTAAGCATTCATCATTTATTGATCCATGTCAGCACGGACAGATAGAAGCCGTGTGAATACTGTAGCTGCCTGTGCTCTCGTCACGGACGCATCAGGTTTAAACTCATCATTCATGCCTTCCATAATTTCAAAGTGGTGAACGATTGCTGCTGCACCTTTATTGTCGATGTCATCAGCATCCGCAAAGTCAATTTGGAACAAATCATTTGCATCTGCCAGTTCTTCGTATCCAAGTACTCGTGTTATGAAAAGAGCTAATGCATCACGCTCAACAACGGCATTTGGATTAAAATCCTTGCTATCTTCAGGATTGAGGTATCCTTGACGAACTGCTGCTTCAACAAATGCAAAATAAGGGCTGTCAGCACTTACATCATTAAAGGTTGCTTTTGCAGTCGAATCCGCAGCAAGCTCTTCGTAATAAAAAGGATCAGGACGCTCTACAAGCATCATCATTTTTACCATTTCTCCGCGCGTTAGCTCATCATTTGGATGCACCATGCCATCCTCATCAATGTTTAAAGCACCATAGCTGATTAATAGCGAAAGTGCATCCTCTGCCCAATGCCCATCAATATCCTTGACATCTTCGGCAGAAACCACTGGCTCACCAGTATCCCGCGACATGTATTCCCCTTCAATGGCATCGAAATACGTTTCCCACTGACTTGGATTTTCTCGCAGTTGATAAACAAGCTGGATTGATTCCTCTTGACTATCCTCATCCGGAAGAGAAAGATACACAGGTTCAACAGAATAAGGCTCTAAAATCTCAGGACGAACATCAGCAATCGGCAGCGCCTGATCTGTTGACGGGCCAGTAAAGTCAACATCCCAATTCACGTAATACCCTTTTAGTTCACCGGTTTTTCCATCAATGCGAATATCAATACCTTGACTTTCTACAAGTGCCCCATCTAAGACACGATCAAAATTGATATTATAATCCGATCCATAGCTGTATCCTGGCTGCGGGCTTTCCGTTAATTGATGCAGCAAATGTGGTGAATACGTTTCTATCCATTTAACAGCGTGATCGTATGCCTCGTCACGGTCCATCGTTTTTTCCTTATCTGTCTCACTTGTAGGTGAATAGGTTGAATACATTAACAACTCGCCTGTCTCAGCATGAATATCGCCACTGACTCTTTCATTTGTCTCTTCATTTAAAAAGCTTAAACTCCACAGAGAGTTATTATCATATTGGCTAAACGACACATTCTGTAAAGTAGCGTCGTCAGAAACATCTACGACTTCTTTAAAATGGGCAATCGCTTCTTCCTGCGTCAAAGCATCTTTTTTCGCTGGACGCTCTGCTTGAGGCTCATCCTTTAATCGTTTTAAAGGTGCTGTTTTTCTATCTTCAACTTGACCATCTGGTCGCATCCACTCGCCTGTTTTAGCGTTGAGTAGTGTTGCGGAGGAAGCTAAATCGTATACGAGGGCAACTTTCGGCTCTTCACCGACAGAACGCGACGTATACATTTTTTTGTAGACGAGCTGCAAAGGTAGATCATCTGCAAAGCGTTTATTCGCTTCTTCCTGCTTGATCATGTTATTCGTTGCAGGGAAATCACGAGCTTCTTGCCACGATAAGGAAAGAAAAGACACCTTTCCATCACCACGAACATCAATAGAAACATCATTTTCAGGATAAGGAATGCCATTGACCTCTTGTGGAAAACTGTAACTGTAAACGACACGTCCGCCTAATGGCGGCTTATCTCCCTGACCAGTTTCTTCTTCATCGCCGAGTTGTTCGTAAATCTCTGGAAATTCTTTGGCGATATATTCTTTTGCAATTTGTTTTGCTTCTTCACGATTCACTTCTGGAGGATACTGGCTGACTTGCTTCTGGAGCGGTAACGAAATACGGTATGATGCCACTTCGTTTGTCATTGCGTTTACTTCTACAAAAACCGAGCCATGGTACATCGCTGTTTCTTTTTCATCTTTTTCTTGCTGCCATTGAACGTTCCACACTGGCCCTTCACCGTAGGAGGACAACGAAACGCTCTGTAATGAATAACCTGCTGGAATATCCTTAAATGCTTTTGCCGTTTCAATTGCTTCCTCTTTTGTGACTGAAGCAAGTTCTTTGAGTTCCTCTTCCGACTTCATCGTATCCATACGGACGTTCATGTTTGAAGTCGACGAACTAGGTGCACTTTCCGATGTTTGAATTGATGATCGTATTGGCATATCCTCCTGTACGACTGCTGGCACTTCTGCGTATGCGCCTGCAGTTGGAATGGATATCGCCAATGTAAGAATAACTGATGCTGTTTTTTTGGCATATAGACACGCCCCCCTTTAAGGTGTATATCCAATTAGACGGTAGATGGTGGCAAAAGTTTCATCAATTGATATTTTTTCTTTTTCATGCTGCGTTAAACGGGTGTCCCTTGACAATTAGAACAATTCACGTAGAATAAGAAGTATTCAAATGAATCGAACAAAAGCTATGATAGGGAATAGTATTGACGTCACAATGTTAGAGAGAGAAGCTCATGGCTGAAAAGCTTCTTCATTCCCTGACGCAAAAACCCGCCCTAGAGCTTTCTGGCGATGAGTCGGACGCAAGCCAGCGATATCGGCACTCGGAAGATCAATTCTCTATATGGGGATTGGAATAAAGGTGGTACCACGGTGATAACCCGTCCTTATTTAAGGATGGGTTTTTTTATCGTTTGTCCGAATGATTTCACTTCGGGAAAAATACCGTATGCTTATCATTATAATTAGGAAGGTTTTCAACATGAATAAACGAATCGTTGTTAAAATTGGTAGCTCTTCATTAACGAATGCAACAGGCTCACTTTCCCTAGAGAAGTTGCATGACCATACGAAAGCAATTGCTCGACTACGTCGGTTGGGACATCAGGTCATTTTAATTTCGTCTGGTGCCGTGGCAGCAGGATATAGTAAGCTTGGCTATCCAACCCGTCCAGTAACGATCCAAGGAAAACAAGCAGCCGCGGCAATTGGTCAAGTCGAGTTAATGCGCTATTATTCTAAGGCATTTCAAGACGAAAGTATTCACGTAGGCCAACTCCTTTTAACACGCGAAAATTTCACGAAGCAAAAACAATATCAAAATGCACATAACACACTGGAAGAACTACTCAAAAGAGGCGTACTGCCAATCATTAACGAAAATGACTCGGTGTCTATTGATGAGTTAACCTTTGGAGATAACGACATGCTTTCAGCTCTTGTCAGCGGACTCGTCCATGCCCGGATGACGATTTTACTTACTGACGTGAACGGCATATACGACCAGCCACCACACCTGTCTCCAGACGCCAAAAAGTACCATTATCTTCCTGCGGTCTCTGATGAGCTGCTCTTATCTGCCGGGCAGAGCCAAAGTGCTGTCGGTACGGGTGGAATGCGTTCAAAAATAGAAGCTGCCAAAACCGCCATCGCTTTTGGGAGCCAAGTCTTTATCGGAACTGGCACCGGAGCTGAAAAGCTGACCGATATTTTAAAAGGAAAAGGGGATGGAACGTACATCGGTTTTTCCGGCCATCCTCAAGCAACAACGAAAGAACAATGGATTGCTGTCCATAGCCTCCCTAAAGGAACTTTGCACATAGACCATGGCGCTGCCGAAGCAATTTTAAGCCGCGGCAAAAGCTTATTAACAGCAGGTATATGCAAAATAGACGGCGTTTTCCACCCCGGCGATGTCGTCGAGGTGCGAGAAATAAAAGGGCGATTAATTGCCCGCGGGATGGTTTCAATGTCAAGTGATGTGATTGCTGACAATGCAAACCTGCAAGAGCAACGACGACCTACTTCTATGGCGATTCATCGAGATAACTTAGTAACGATAAAAAAAGGAGAGATAATTCATGAGTGAACTACTAACAAAAGCCGAAGCAGCTAAAAAAGCGAGCAAGCTTCTTGCGCGCAATACAACCGCAGAGAAAAATGACGCTTTAGATGCGATTGCTCACCAGCTAGAAACAGATGAGTCTTCAATTTTAAACGCGAATGAACAAGATTTGATTAACGGCAAGAAAAACGGGCTAAATACCTCTCTTCTTGACCGCCTTCGGTTAACGTCAGAGCGAATTAAAGAAATGGCGTCTGCCTTACGGGAGTTAAAAGCGTTAGACGATCCAATTGGTCAAACGCTGTCCCAATGGACTCGACCAAACGGACTGCACATTCGTCAAGTTCGTGTTCCACTTGGGGTTATCGGAATGATTTACGAAGCAAGGCCAAATGTTACGATTGATGCAACAAGCCTTTGCTTAAAGACGGGAAATGCGTGTATATTGCGCGGTTCTTCCTCAGCCATTGAGTCGAACAAAGCACTTGTCGCATCGATTCATCGTGCGCTCGAAAAGACACCGCTCCCTGCTGACGCTGTTCAACTGCTCGAAGACACAAGCCGCGAAACGGCTGCGCAGATGTTTCGATTGAATTCACACCTTGACGTATTAATTCCGCGGGGAAGCGCCAATCTCATCCAGACGGTCATCCGTGAAGCGACGGTTCCCGTGCTCGAAACAGGTGCGGGGAATTGCCACGTGTATATTGACCACTCAGCACAGACAGATATGGCTACGAGCATTGCCATTAACGCAAAAACACAGCGCCCTTCTGTATGCAATGCCGCGGAAACATTACTTATACATGAAGAATGGGCGAAAAGTCATCTCAATGACCTCATTGAAAAGCTCATTGAAAGTGGTGTGGAAGTGAGAGGAGATGAAGCCACTCAAGCGGTTTCGCAAGCAGTACAAAAAGCAAGCAAAGAAGATTGGGCAACCGAATATAACGATATGGTTGTCGCAGTAAAGATTGTTCAAGGTGTCGAGGAAGCGATTCAGCATATCAACACTTATGGTACAACGCATTCTGAAGCTATTATTTCTGAAACAAAAGCCAACGTCGACACTTTCTTTACGAATGTTGATGCAGCCGCACTCTATCATAATGCCTCGACACGCTTTACAGACGGATTTGAATTTGGTTTTGGTGCTGAAATTGGTATTAGTACGCAAAAGCTGCATGCCCGCGGCCCAATGGGGTTAGAGGCCTTAACGTCTAGTAAGTATTTGATCAATGGTGAAGGCCAAATCAAATAAGTTCATTGCTGTGTAGACATGTATAAGCATGTGCCACATTGTCAAAAGGTAGACGTTCATAGACATTGTCCTGCTCTAAAACAAAAAATGAGATGCAAAAAACAAAGCGTTAATGCACATTCGCATTTCTAATAATGGCTGTATGATTAGCAGTAAACCAGCAGTAATCGAAAACGCTCAGATTTGAATTCTGAGTGTTTTCCTTATTCTATCTGTGACAGTCAGACGACTCATTCTTTCTTCTGTCTTTTGATTGTCAATATAACCGCCGCTACAATAGTAAATATTCCTACCAAAAGAACAAAGATGCCCGTATCTATTTGTTTGTTTTCGTTCACTCCGGCATTTTCTAAAGTTATTTCCTTTTTATCAGCCAAAAAATCATCTGCTATTTCCGTGTGCCTTGTTGTTGGCGAACAAAGTGGATGTACCCAATTGTCTCCTTCTTTGTTAAGGAAATATAAAAATTTTATGTTAAGCTGGCTTTCGCCAATCCATAGCTTCTTTTACAGTAATTTTTTCTTTACGCCTTTAAAGCTTTGCTCGACTTTTATCGTTAAAATTTTTTCCGAGTTTTTTCTTTATTTTTTTCCACTGTACCAATGACAACAGCGTCATATTCATCATAGGCAATATCTGGTGGAGAAGGCTCTACACATGACAAAGCAAAGCTTTGGTTAGGCATGAAAAACAAAGAGATTAAAAACGTGGCAATCAATATTTTTTCATATGAAAACCCAAATATTTTTATCGTTTTCTGACAGAAGACTCCCACTTCAAGGAATGTTAGGACGTTGTCCAATGAGTAAGTGGGAGATGAATGTCGGTTAGGCGTGATTCAAAAAGCTGTCTCTTTTTGCGCTAGGATATCATTAGTCTTATACAAAAGAAAGGCTGATATTTCGAGGAAATTAGATGATATCGAAAATCAAGGTCTAAAGTGAGGTGAAAAGCAATGTTGGTCAACAAAGCATACAAATTTCGTATTTACCCAAACAAAGAACAAGAAATCTTAATCGCAAAGACGATTGGTTG